>CAVHKR010000001.1:0-22856 GCA_963636615.1 Acutalibacteraceae bacterium
ATCCCATTTGGCAGAATCACATTTGAGGTAGGTGTTGTTATGGAAAAATATTGCATCTCCTATAATCTCTCTGTATGGTTTGCCGTCTATCTCAACTATTTTGGCAGAATTGGCCTGAATAAGCGTTACCAAAGAATCTTCATCCTCCTGCTGCCCCCTGCAAACAGCAAAACTTCCGGCACCATTACAGTTACCGAAAGTTTGCACAGGTATATTCTCACCGGCATAAATAATTGCTCCTATAAACAAGAATATTACAGCCGGCACTATCTTAAATCGCAGTCTCATTTAATCCAGCCTTCTCTCTCAAACGGACAATTCTTAAACAGGTCGTCTACCTTTATGTATGTAATCTTTATCTTCTCCTTTATAAAATCCTCTATGGCTGTCTTTTGCATCTGTTGTTCCGTAATATTCTGCAAGACAATATAATCATCCTTAAAGGTTGCCGTATGAGACGGAATAACCTTGTCTAATTTTATAATCTTATAGACTGTGTTACCTCTTCCCTCTGTGTCCAATGTCTCAAAAGGTTCGGAAATCTCCCCCTCTTTAAGCCCTTTAAGTTCTGCATAATCCTGTGGCTGAAGCTGGTCCTTCTCAAAGGTAATTGAGCCGGAATACTGATCTACCATCTGTCCTCCATTTGTTGCGGTCTTTGGATCCATAGAGTACATCCTTGCAGCTGTCGCAAACTCTATACTGTCTGCCATTATCTTGCTTCTAAGGCTATCGAGCCTCTTAAAGGCTTTTGTTCTGTCTTCTGTGGTAAATTTTGGTTTCAGCAAGATATGTCTCGCATTAAACATCTCCCCCTCTTTCTCTATCATCTGTATAAGATGAAAACCATCGGGAGTCTCTACAATCTGAGAAATCTGCCCCGGTTTGAGTGCCATTGCTGCATCTGAAAATGCCGGCCAGTAGATATTCTTTGAGGCCATTCTAAGCTCTCCGCCCCTTACGGCACTGCCTGGATCTTCTGAATATAACGTTGCAAGTGTTGAAAACTTCTCTCCTTTAAGAATCCTGTCTCTGAAACTGAGCAGCTGCTCCTTAACCCTTATAACGGGGTCTTTTTTATCGGGATAGATACAAATCTGACTCAATTTATACCCTGTTGAGATAATAGGGAGGCTGTCTTTGTCTGTCCTTTTATAAAACTTCTCAACCTGCCCGGGAGTTATCTTCTCTACACTCTGCATTATCTTCTGCTGCATCTGTTGTGTAAGACTCTGCTCTCTAAGGAGTTCTCTCCACTCCTGTTTTAATTTGTGAAGCGGCTTCTTAAAGTACTCCTCTGTAGCTCTTTCTCCTCCAAGACGGGTTGTAATATCTGCAAAACGTTCCTGAAGCATCATCTCCACCATCTCCTCCTTGGCACTAAGGCTGTCTAACTTTGCCTGGTTAAGATACAGTTTCTGCACCATCAGGTTTTCTAATACGCTGCATCTTAGATTCTGCTCGGATCCCATATACCCGTTAGCTATCATCATCTGCACCTCTGCCTCTAATGTGGAGAGCTGTACTATCTCATTCCCTATGGTAACTACAGACTTGTCTATAAGCCCGTCATACCTTTGAGCAAACAGGCTGCCACCAAAGAGCATCTGTACAAACAGAGTAAAAAGAACAACAGATCTACTTACCTTCATTATCTATAATTTTAAAAATTTTACTGTTTAACGCATCATTGAGAATATCTTTCTGCAGGGATGCTTCCAAATCCTGCTTTCTCTTGCTAATGATAATCTCCTTTATTTTTTCTTTATAGAATTCAAACGGAGCAATTTGTCCGGGGGCAACAAACTCCAAACTCTGTACCATAGTTGTATATAAAGAGTCCTTTTGGGTGTAAATTTCACCTTTTAACAGTGCTGCCGTTAACCTCTCTATATCTGCAACTGCCTCTTTAGCCACAATATTAAGCCCTACCCAGTTATTGTTGTAGTTGTTGTATGCGTATGCAGAGGATCTTGCAAACTCCTCCATATCATCATCTCCGGTCTCAGATACAGATTCCTTTTTCAGTAGTTGCTTTGATATAACTTTAAGATTGGGTGAGCTGTTGCTTAGCTTTATCATTCGCCCTCTCATAATGCCGTCTGTAGCTGTAAAAATCTCCTTATGCTCCTCATAATACTCCATCATCTGGTTCTCAGACACAAGAGTGTCTAACCTTTGGGAGATATACATATTCTCATACCGGAACGCAAGCAGCTGGTTTTTATACTCTTCTAACTGGTTTGCAACATCTCTCTCCTGCTTTGGCAGCTCCTGTTCGGCTTTCAGTACCTTGAGCTGCTTTACGGCCCACGAGTTGATATACCTGCGTACCAATACTATGCTGTCCTCCGGGTTTATACCCTTTGGAATAATCTTGTCCGTTTCTGATCTGTACAGCGTCTTATTGCCAACCTTGGCTATTGCCTCTCTTCCCATAAATCTATCTATGATAGTACAGGATGAGAGTGCCGCCGCAAGGAAGAATATGGCCAACAGTCTTAGACGTTTCATAGTGTGTCTTATCTTGAATAATTTGGAGCCTCGCGTGTAATGGTAACATCATGAGGATGGTTCTCAATAACTCCGGCAGAGGTTATCCTTACAAACTTGGCATCCCTCAAAGTTTCAATATCCGAAGCACCACAATAGCCCATACCGGCTCTAAGCCCCCCCTCCAACTGATATATTACCTCCGCAAGATTTCCCTTGTACGGAACCTGGGCAACAATACCCTCAGGCACAAGTTTCTTTATATCCTCCTCCATATCCTGGAAATATCTGTCTTTTGAGCCCTGCTGCATTGCCTCCAACGAACCCATGCCTCTGTATGATTTGAATTTTCTTCCGTTAAGGATTATGGTCTCTCCCGGAGACTCCTCTACACCGGCAAATAAAGAACCTGCCATAATGGTAGATGCTCCGGCAGCAAGAGCCTTTACAATATCTCCCGAATATCTTATTCCTCCATCTGCAATTACAGGAATACCTGTCCCTTTAAGTGCATCCGCAGCAAGCATGATTGCTGTAAGCTGAGGAACGCCAACTCCTGCAACCACACGGGTGGTGCAGATTGAACCTGGTCCTATACCAACCTTAACCCCGTCAACTCCGCACTCTGCAAGCGCAAGAGCAGCCTCTCCTGTTGCAACATTTCCTGCAATTACCTGTAGATGAGGGAAAGCCTCCTTTACAGCCTTTATTGTTTTAAGTACATATACAGAGTGCCCGTGAGCCGTATCTACAACTACGGCATCCACATCTACAGATGAGAGCATCTCTATCTTCTTTATGGTATCCGCTCCTACTCCAACGGCCGCTGCTGCCAACAGACGGCCTTTGCTGTCTTTACTTGCTTTTGGGTTATCCTTAATCTTTGTAATATCTTTATATGTTATAAGGCCTACCAAAACGCCATTGGTATCTACAACAGGCAATTTCTCTATTCTGTATCTCTGTAGAAGATAGGTTGCATTTGCCAAATCTGTCCCCTTTGTAGTGGTTATAAGATTCTCCTTTGTCATTATCTGATCTATAGGGGTCTTTACATCATCTACAAAACGCAGATCCCTATTGGTAACTATTCCAATTAGATGTTTCTTGTCATCTACTACCGGAATTCCGCCTATCTTGTTGTCTTTCATCAAAGCCAAGGCATCGGACACCAAAGCATTGCTCTTTATTACAATAGGGTCATATATCATTCCGTTCTCTGCACGCTTAACCCTCCTTACATGTTCCATCTGGCTCTCTATTGGCATATTCTTATGAATAACGCCTATTCCGCCGGCACGGGCTATTGCAATGGCCAGCTCCGACTCGGTTACCGTATCCATTGCAGCAGATACGATAGGACTTTGCAGCTCTATCTCCCTTGAAAATTTTGTATTGATTTTTACTTCGCGAGGTAACACCTCAGACCTCGCAGGTATAAGAAGCACATCGTCAAATGTGAGACCTTCGGGAATAATTCTATTAGCTAAAAATTGCATATTGTAAGTTTTTAGCCAACAAAGATAGGAAATATTATTATTTTTTGTATAATCTGCCCTGAAACGTATTGAGTTCTTCTAATCTTTTCTCAAGCATCTGTAATATCTGTGGGTTACGGATTAGTCCCCAAGGGGTGCTCTCTACAAACCTTGGAGGTACTTCTCCTGCAAATCTCTCTATGTAAAGCCGGGGATTAAGTTGTTCCAAAATCTTAATGAAAAAATCTATGTATGCAGGCAATGTCCACTGTACAAAATCTTTGGGAGCATGTCTGAACTGCCTCTCCATAGCGGTACCTTTCACTATCTGAAGCTGATGAAACTTAACGCTATGCAAAGGAAGGCTGTTTATAAACTGAGGTATGTGCAGCATCTCGTCAACAGTCTCGCCAGGTAGACCCAATATAAAATGCGCCCCCTGCATAATGCCTCTGTCTGCCGTCTCCTTAACGGCATCTACAGCACACTGTATATTGTGGCACCGGTTTATTCTCTCTAATGTCTTGTTGTAACAGGATTCTATGCCATATTCTATTATGACAATCCTCTCTTTAGACAACTGTGCCAAGTAGTCTAATTTTTTGGCATCTACACAGTCTGGGCGCGTACCTATTACCAATCCTTTTACCTTTGGATGCAACAGAGCCTCTTCATACACCCTTTTTAGTCTGTCTAATGGGGCATAGGTATTGGAGTAGGGCTGAAAATAGGCTAAATAACCCTCTGCTGTTCTATATCTGTTAAGATGAAACTCTATCCCCTCCTCTATCTGCTGCAAAATGGGCTTGTTGGGAGTTGAATAGTTTGGATGAAAAGCGTCGTTGTTGCAATAGGTGCACCCTCCACGCCCCTTAAAACCATCTCTATTGGGGCAGGTAAAGCCTGCATCTACAACAATTTTCTGAAGCCTGCTACCATATTTTTCTTTAAAAAATCCGGCAAAAGTCCTATATCTTGCCAAAATTGCCTCCTCTGTTTATCTTTACTTTAAAGACAGCCTTTTTGTATTGGCCGCTGCCCAAAAGCGGTGCATGTGCATCGGCAGGAAAGACAATAGCTATGTTATCGGGACCCAAAATAACATAATTCTCAGGTTCGTCATCTGTAAAGGCAATGTCATTGACTTCATCATATTTTGAGTTTTCCGTTTTGCAACAGGCTCTGTCTCTTATGCCTATTGTCTCTGTCCCCTCCAAGAGCACATGTATATCTATATATGAATCATGCACTTCTAGCTTGGCCTCATCATAGCCTTTTAGCTCTCCACTCTGTATTGTACACCAAATTTTACCCTCATCTATCTCATGTTTGCCCTCTTCTAAGGTATGCAGGTTGTTCTTGCGGATAAACTGATAGACCTTGTCGAATCCCTCTTGCAAAGCCTGGTACTTCTCAAAACTTTTTAACGAATCTAATATCATTTTTACCTCTGTTAATTAAAATAAGCCCAAAAAGGGTTACAAAGATAATTTATTTCCCTATTTTTGTGGATATATTAACTAAATATAATTTTTACCTATTTCTATGAGAAAAATATTATTGGTTTCTGCATCGGTGCTTATACTTGCCGGATGTGCAGGAAACGGTGAGAATCAGACCGCTGCCAAATTCAAAGAGGTCTGCGATAAGGTTAAAGCAGATAATATCCCAGACAAAAGAGTTGATGTTTTTGATCCTGTTCTCGATAACAAAGGGGAGACATTGGTTCTGCGCGGTGTTACAACCAATGCCACAGCCAAGGAACAGTTGCTTAAAGGGATAGCAGATGCCAGCATTAAGGTTTTAGACAGCATGGAGATTCTTCCAACAGCAGCAATGGGAGACAAGATATATGGGGTAACCACACTCTCTGTAATCAATTTCCGTACAGGCCCCGACTATGACGCAGAGGCTGCCACGCAGACAATGATGGGCGCTCCTCTCAAGCTTCTCATGGAGACAGACGGCTGGGTTAGAGCTGTAACGCCGGAGGGATATATTGCCTGGGTAAGAGGCAGCGGAATAGCAAAGATGACAAAAGAGGAGTTTGAAAATTATATTGCTGCGCCAAAGGTTGTTGTAACAGACAAATATATTTCGGTAATGGAGACTCCGGGCGGAAAATCCCCTGTAAGCGATGCTGTTTGGGGCAATGTTCTGCTTGACTTGGGTGCACGTGGCAGTTATAGAGCCGTTTCGCTTCCCGATGGCAGAAAGGGTTATGTAAACAACAGCTCTGTAATGGATTATACCAAATGGGTTAACAGCCGCAACGCTACAGCAGAGTCTGTTATTGAAACAGCCAAACAGTTTATGGGCGTGCCTTACATGTGGGGTGCCACATCTGTAAAGGCAGTAGACTGCAGCGGTTTTACAAAATCAGTCTACTACCTCAACGGTCTCATCCTTGCCCGCGATGCTTCACAGCAGTGCTACACAGGAGAGGATGTAGATATTACAAAATATGTAAATGACTCCCTATACACTATGGATGCCCTGCAGAACCTTAAAAAAGGGGACCTTATCTTCTTTGGAAGAAAGGCAACTGCAGAGAGGAAAGAGCGTGCCACCCATGTTGGCATCTATATTGAGAACGGGCGGTTCATCCACTCTGCCGGCTTTGTACATATAAACAGCCTGCTCCCCAATGAAGAGGATTACTACACAGGTTCTACCCGTCTGATTCGCGCTCAAAGGATTCTTGGAAATGAGGATAAGGGGATGGGGATAGAGTCTATACAGAAATCAGTTTACGGTATGCCTCAACAGGCTAAATAGATAAAAAGAGTTATGAATAACAGACGTAATTTCCTTAAACAGGCAGGTCTGCTGACTGCAGCTGCCGCTTTTTTGAGCCCAGCTCAGATTTTTGCCCAAAAGAATCCATCCAATGCAAAGAAGTTGAGTGGAAGCAAGAAGATGGAGCTCTCTTTTGTTCCCTATGATGCCCAGATGAGGCATGTGTTTACAATTGCCAACTCATCGAGAACAACAACTCCTATTGTTCTTACCAAAATAACATACGACGGATACACCGGTTATGGTGAAGCTGCCATGCCTCCATATCTTGGCGAAAGTCAGGCTTCTGTAATTGAGTTTCTTAAGAAAGTCAATCTTGGACAGTTCAGTACTCCGTTCCTTATTGAGGATATAATGAGCTACGTAGATGCAATTGCAATCAACAACACCGCTGCAAAGGCTGCTGTTGATATTGCTCTGCACGATCTTGTTGGCAAGATGATTGGTCAGCCATGGTGGAAAATCTGGGGCTTTGATCCTACAACCTGTCCAAACACCTCATTTACAGTTGGATTAGACACAGAGGAGGTTGTTAAGGAGAAAACCAAAGAGGCATCTCCATACAAGGTTATAAAGGTAAAGTTAGGAAGAGACGAGGCTACAGACAAGATGATGATTAACACCATCCGTTCTGTAACAGATACTGTTATCTGTGTAGATGCCAATCAAGGGTGGAAAGACAAATATTATGCTTTGGATATGATTAACTGGCTCAACGAACGTAACGTAAACATGATTGAACAGCCTATGCCAAAGCTCATGTTAGACCAGACTGCATGGCTCACAGAGCGAAGTCCGCTTCCAATCATTGCAGATGAGGCATGCCAGAGACTCACGGATATAAAGAAACTCCATGGAGCGTACACCGGCATAAATATCAAACTTATGAAATGTACCGGTTTGCGCGAGGCTCGCGAGATGGTTTCATTAGCACAGGCTCTTGACATGAAACTTATGGTTGGTTGTATGACAGAAACCTCTTGCGCCATCTCTGCCGGTGCCCAGATTGCCCCTAAGACGCAGTGGGCAGACCTGGACGGCAACCTGCTTATTGCCAACGATTGCTTTAGCGGAATGAAGATAGTAGATGGCAAGGTTACCTTGAACGATAAGCCGGGTCTTGGCATTGAGCCTACCGCAAAGATATTCTAAAGGGATTATACAAATAGTATCAATTTATAAACAATCAGATATATGAACAATTTAAGAACTGTTAAAAAAGATATAGTTTATCTTGTAAACGAGGTTATCTCAGACTGCTGGGTGTATCTTTATCTTAACAACAACAAGAACAAGGAGACTGTTGCAGGAATCATCACAGATGCAATTGCCTTGGGCGACAAACTTATTGCAGATGTAAACAACTATCCAAAGGGTAAAGGTGAGCCAAGAAAATTTTTTAAAGTTGTAAAACAGGAGCTTCTTACCGGCATAGAAAAACTCTTCCAAAGAGTTAACGAACTTAACTAAAAAGTACGTTGAAAAAATAAAATAACTACAGGCTTCAGATTGCATTACAACAGTATGAAGCCTGTGGTTGTTTAATAAAATCGTATAAAATACCTGCTCAGAAGCACCGATCTCTCTGTAAAGGAGATTGCAGACAGATTGGATTTCCCCTCTTCAAATAACCTTTGCAGATATTTCAAGGCCAGAACAGGAATAACCTTGTCGTACTTTAGACAGGTAGTGAAATAGTGCTCCTAATAGGCAAAAGAACTGCCGCCAATGAACTCTCTCATAACAGATGTAGGGGGGATGGTTGCAATCTCCTGCGGATTAAGCTCTATTATGTAAGACAAGAACTTAAGCAGCCTCAAAGCCGTAGCGTAGGTTGGAGATGACGGGCAGATTCTCCTTAGCAGAGGCTCTGCATAATACTTTAACATTGGCAGTTCATAAATAAGAGTTGAATTGAACATTATCTCTGCATTCTCCTGAAAAGGAAATATATTCTTAAACTCCCCGTTTCTAACGCTCTGCCAGCGGGCTAATGTCTCCTCGGCCTTTATTCCTCTAAAATTGTTATCCCTTACTATCCGGCGCAACAGACGGTTGTCTGTGGTAGAGATGCTGTTGTTCTCATCTATAGACAATGATGTAAGGGCAGAGGCATAGATCTTAAACTTGTTTTCATCTGGAATATCTGCCGTAAGCAGTGGATTAAGGCCGTGTATCCCCTCCATTACAAGGATGTCAGAGGGACCCATCTTTATCTTTTTTCCATGAAATTCCCTGCGTCCTGTCTCAAAATTGAATTTCGGAAGCTCTATCTCCTCTCCGTTAAAGAGCTGCTTCAGCTGTTTGTTGAGGAATGGTATATCCAAAGCATATACAGACTCAAAATCGTAGTTTCCCTCCTCATCCTTTGGTGTATGCTCTCTTTCTACAAAGTAATCGTCCATCCCCAAGACAACGGGATTCAGCCCCACCACTTTAAGCTGCAACGCTATACGCATTGATGTAGTTGTCTTTCCGCTGCTCGACGGACCGGCTATGAGCACAAGCCTTACATGCTCTCTTTTTCTGTAGATTGAGTCTGCTATATATGCGTACTTCCTCTCATGTAGAGCTTCACTCACCTGAATGATTGTCTTGCCATATCCCATCTTGATTGCAGCATTCACTGTACCTATATCCCTTACCCCCATAATCTGGCTCCAGCGGGAGTTCTCTCTAAAGACCTCATGGAGCCTCTCGTTTTCACGGGCATATTTCTCTGCATGCTCCCTCTCGTTGTCAGACATTCCGCTAAAGCAGGAAGGCAGATCTACCCCCTGCACATTGGTAGAGATTATCTCATCGGGAAGGGTATAAGGAGCCTGTTCTCCCGGGAATTGCAGACAGAAGCCCTCTTTAAAATGTACTAAATTAAACTCTTTTAGGCAGCCTGTAGAATAGGCCATAGGCCCAAAGAAGGTATCTGTATAGTTATCCAGGGTGTATATTGAGACAAAGAAGAAGCCAAGGCTTCTGAACAGCATGGCTTTCTCAAACTGACAATGCTGCTCAAAAATCTTTATCGCATCCTCATTTGATGCCTTACTCTTTATGATGCGCAAATCCGCAGCAATAATCTCTTTCATGCGTTGCTTAAGCTCCGCCACCATTGCAGATGTTGCAGTAATGGTCTTTATCACCTCACTCTTGCCGGCAATATATCCGCACACCTTCTCTCTAAGCTCACCATAAAGCCCCTGCGGAAGGTTATAATCCAGGATAAGGGTGTATTGAGGGTAAAGATCGTGAACAGCCTTTTGCAAAACAAGGCTGAGAGAGCGTATATATGTGCGTCTGCCGTCACTGTCCGTTATATCCAAAAACTCTACAGAATGCGCCCTGAATATCTGATAATCAAGCTCTTTTAGCTGATTGTCTATATACGCGGCAAGAACCTTGCGCTGCGGCTTGTAGCCTGTCTGCTTTAGAAGATCCATTACAGTTGCGCCAACCTCTATGTCATGATATTTATCTGTGTTTTTGCAATATACGCTAACCTTTTCCATAATATCAAAATAATAAGTCTATTAATATACAAAGCTAACTACAAACAGCAGGCATTAATCGGCCATAAGTTGTCTAAAATAGGCCAAAAAGCATTTTATAACGCTTGTCTCTTTAGCCACAACTCCGGATTCTGTTTTGTTGTACCATTCCACAACTCAAAATGAAGAACAGATGTGTTATCCTTAACATCAAGTGTCCCAATAAGATCTCCCATGCTCAACTTTGCCCCCTGTTTTACATCTACCTTTCTGAGTTTGCAGTAGAATGTAAAATATCTGCCATGCTGAACCAGAACACAATGGCTGTAGCCGGGGATAATTATAACCTGCTTAACAACCCCGTCAAATACTGCTTTTACTTTGGCCCCGGCAGTTGTAGATATGTTCACTCCATTGTTAAACGGAAGCATCACATTCTTTAGAGTAGGATGAGGATGCTCACCAAACTGCTCTATTATAATCCCTTGTTGCACAGGCCATGGCAGCCTGCCCTTGTTCTCTCCGAACTCTGCAGACAGCTTTACATCTACCTCGTCCAGTCCCCTTTTACCTCCCTTAGGACTATCCTTTGAATCACCACCGCCGGCCGCCTTAATTGCAGCTGCTATCAGCTTCTCAACCTCCCTGTTAAGTCGTTGGGACTCGGCTCTCTTCTGCTCCAGTTCTCTCTTTAACCTGCTTTGCTGTTGAGACAGCTTTTTGGCCGAGCTGTTGAGAGATGTCTCCTCCTTTTTGAGGTTGTCACGCTCCTTGTTCAACTTGTTAAGAGAGGCCGCAGTCTCATCATTCAGTGCGGCAAGCCTCTCCATCTCACATCTCAGCTGCTCGCGCAGCTCCATAATCTTAATTCCCTGCCGGTTTATCTTCTCTGAGAAATTTCTAAGATAGACCCACCTTCTATACCCCTGCTCTATATTCCTGCTTGCTATAATGTACATGAACCAGGTGCGTGAATCCCTGTTCTTATAGGCATTGAGCAGCAGTCTCCTATGGTGAGCCTCTAACGTGTCCAATGTTCGCTTTAAGGAGTTACTGTTCTCTAAAACCCTGTTATACTCCCTCTCCTGCTGCTTGAGCGTGCCGCTAATCTCTGCTATGAGACTGTTCCTTGTCTGAATCTTTTTTCTGAGCAGCACCAGTCCGTTAATAGTATTGCTATGCTTTTTATTGGTTTCCAGTATCTGCTTGTCTAAAAAAATTATGTCAGACTCTATTGCCTCTATCCTCTCTTTATGCGCATCTATCCTTTTCTTGTAGTCATCTGCCGTATTGTTCTGGGCAGACAAAACCCCGTTCCCACAATAAAGTATTGCAGGCAGAACCATTAGAACAAATCTCCGGAATATTCTCACGCTGTTCATCTGTAAGGGTTATTTAGATGTTTTACGCTCCTTTATCTTCTGTTCAAGATTAAGTTCATTTTTAGTATCAATAGCTTTGGCCTGATTCCAGTATATGAAAGCAAGGTCATACTCCTTTAATGAGTAAAGCACCTCTGCGTAATGATCCAATATGGCAGCACTCTCCTTTCCTCCGTAAAGCATTGCATGCTTGAATGTAGATTTAGCCTCTATAGGTTTGTCCATAAGGAACAGTATCCAGCCAAAGGTGTCTAAATATGTCGGATTATCCGGCTCTGCCTCTATTGTCTTCTTGCTCATCTGATAGGCACGCTTCAGATCCTTTTTCTGCAACGCCAGGTAATAGGCATAATTATTAAGAACGGCAACCTCATTGGGATTAATTTTAAGCGCTTTCTTATAGTATGCGTATGAACCAGAAACATCTCCAACCAAATGGCTCAAATCTCCAAGAAGTGAGTATGTCTTTAGCAGCATCACCTTGTCTCCGGCAGCAGCAGCCTCCCTCTCCAATCTCTTGTAGGTATCTATAGACTCTTCATATCTCTCCTCCTTAAAGAATACAAAAGCGAGAATATCCAACCTGTCTGCAAGCGGTATTGAGGCAAGATGATTCACAAGCGTATCACACTCGTTACCAGTGAGCAATCTCTCAAGCAGCTTGTAATCCTCTACATATAGCAGGAAACTTATATACTCTGTAAGCTGGGCAGGAGAGGGGTTGTTCAGGGTATAATCTCTAATGATATTAGAAGCCTCCTGTTTTCTGTCTCCCTGCAGATAATACCCCACAACCAGCTGTTTTACAAGAGTATCGGAGGGATAAGAGGCGTTAAGGGCTGTTACAAGGCTATCCATCTCCTTAGGATATGCCGTAAGTACCCCCGGAGTCTGCATAATATTCCTCACATAGGCTACCTTCCCCTGCGGATTCATAATCTCATCAGACATAACAACCTTTACCGTTTTAAAGAAGTTAGGATAATCTTTCCTTAGTCTGTACACCTCAGATTTGCCGTAGATTGCAGGCATATAATTTTTCTGGTGAGATAGAGCCTTGTTGTAATACTCCATTGCAAGCGTATCTCTGTATCGTTCAAGGTAGAGGTCTCCTAACAGTGTCTCAACATTCACAGACTGCTGCTCCTTGTCAAAATTGGTAAAATACTCCACCGCACCATCCCAGTTATCCTCCATTCTAAAAATCTTGAACCTTAACGATGCTGTGGACTCATTTCTGCCCTGCACCTGCTCTATCCTCTCTATAAGCCTTGTTGCGGCAGGCAAGTCCTTTGCCGCAATATACAGTTCGGCAAGAGTGTAATAGTAATTCATTCTCTTGGGATTGGCCTTTACCAAGTTATCATATATATCAATGGTCATTGCCAGATTGTTCTTGGCAAGGTAAACCTGCGCCAATGCCTCTTTATATGTTGTATTTACAGAATCCTTCTCCATAGCCCTAAGGAGCAGTTTCTCGGCATTGTCGTAAGATTTTTCCGTCATTGCAATCCTCGAAAGATAGTAGAATGCGGCATCGCTCTTTCCCGTTGAATCAACCTCTAAAGATTTTATAAACTGAGCCTTTGCCGCGGCATACTCCTGGAGGTTAAAATATTTTACCCCCTCGAGAAAATACCCGTTCTGCGCACCGGCCTTTACCCCCAGACTCCCAATAAAAAAAACTATGACAATAATCTTAAAAATATTCTTCATCCCGATATCCCTTATTTGTCTATAAAATGTTTAAGCTGTTTTGCCATGTGAGATGCAAAAACAAAATCGTTTAGCTCTTTACAATTGGCATAAAGCACCTCTTTGCTGCTTCCCTCCCACTTTTTTGCCCCTTTGTAAATAAAGACAACATTATCTCCAATCTCCATAACAGAATTCATGTCGTGAGTGTTCACAACCGTTGTTATTTTATACTCCTGTGTTATCTCCTTTATAAGTCTGTCTATTACAATAGATGTTGTTGGATCTAAACCCGAATTGGGTTCGTCACAAAACAGATACTTGGGGTTAAGGGCAATAGCCCTTGCTATTCCAACACGTTTCTGCATTCCTCCACTCAGCTCGGATGGCATCTTCTTGTTGGCATTTTCGAGGTTTACCCTCTTTAGGCAGAAATTGGCTCTCTCCCTCTTCTGCTCCTTAGACCAGTCTGTAAAGAAATCCATAGGGAACATTATGTTCTCCTCTACTGTAGCAAAATCAAACAGTGCGCTCCCCTGAAACAGCATCCCCATCTCCTGTCTGAGAGTCCTCTTCTCATTGGCATCCATCTTTACAAAAGATTTTCCGTCATACAGAATATCCCCTTTGTCGGGAGTAAAAAGACCTACCAGATTCTTTAACAGCACAGTCTTTCCGCTACCGCTTGCTCCAATGATAAGGGAGCACTCTCCGGGTCTGTAAGTTACGCTTATATCCGTAAGGACATCTCTCCCATCGAACTCCTTGTATAAATGTACAGCTTCTATCATATCTCTCACAATTTACAACATAACCTTGGTTATGAGCAGGTTAAACACCAAAATAAGTCCGCTGCTTACCACAATGGCCTTTGTGCTCGAACGCCCCACACCCAAAGAACCTCCCTGTGCATAATACCCGTAAAAGGATGACACAGACGTTATTATAAAGGCAAAAAATGCCATTTTGGTCATACTGTAGTAGATATAATATGGCTTAAAGGCAAACTGTATACCATCTACATAGTGCCCTATATTAATTACACCTGTAAATATGACAATAAGCGCACCTCCAAGCAAGCCTATCATAAAACTCGCCAACATTACAAAGGGGCTTAATGTGGTTGCAGAGACTATTTTGGGGAGAATAAGGTAATTGGCAGAATTAACCCCCATAATCTCCATGGCATCTATCTGTTCTGTTATGCGCATACTCCCTATTTCAGATGCTATATTCGAGCCTATCTTGCCGGCCAATATAAGTGCAATCATTGTTGAGCAGAACTCTAAAATAAGGCTCTCGCGAGCCATATAGCCAACATACATCTTGGGAATAAAAGGATTCTCTAAATTATACGCGGTCTGAAGCACAATTACGGCTCCTATGAATATGGAGATAATAGAAACTATTGGGAGTGAGTCTATTATAAGTTTGTATGCCTCAACAATATACTGCTTCCTGAAAATGACCCATTTTTCCGGCTTGGTAAATACCCTCCCCATAAGCAGCCAATACTGCCCTATAAGCTCCAAATTCTTTTTAACACCCATAAAACACCTCTTGTATTATACCTTGATACGTATTGTAAAAACATTGCAAGTTACACATTTTTTACTTAATCCAAGACCCTGCCAAAGCTTAATGGCAGGCTCGCAAATAAAGATATAGGCAAACTATTGTTTCAATGTATTGGTAAACGCAGGCAACAAGTTGGCTAAGATTGCCAAATAATTACTAAATTTGTGGGTTATAACAACTAACACACGGTCGTTTTGAATTTACTGTATGACGTAGGGATAAGAGGGTACTCGCTTATGACCAAAATTGCGGCTCCCTTTAACAACAAGGCAAAACTTTTCTGCTCCGGTAGAAAGGGGTTGATTCCTCGTATTGAACAGACAGTTAAGACAGATGCCCCCATAATCTGGGTTCACGCATCATCCGTTGGAGAATTTGAACAGGCTCGTCCCATTATAGAGTGGTACAAAACAAATGCATCGCAGTATAAGATTCTGATTACATTCTTCTCTCCCAGCGGATATGAACTTAGAAAAAACTACAATTTGGCAGACTGGGTTTTCTATCTGCCCATAGACACAGCTCGCAATGCACGCCGTTTTGTTGAGGCAGTAAAACCAAAGAAAGCCATATTCATAAAGTATGAATTCTGGTACAACTACCTTAACTCACTTAAGAAGTTCGGTACGGAGGTGTACATAGTATCTGCCATATTCCGACAGAACCAGCCGTTTTTCAGATGGTACGGGTCTCTGTTCAGAAAGATGCTTGGAACATACAGACACCTATTTGTACAGGATGCAAATTCAGCAGCACTATTGGCCGGAGTGGGCATAAAAGAGAATGTTACAATTAGCGGAGATACCAGATTCGACCGCGTTTACAAGATTACCCAAAGTTCTAAAACCCTGCCACTGATAGATGCCTTTGTAAAGGGGGAAGAGGCTGTATCTCCTGCACAGCCCACCAACAGTCTTGTGCTTGTCGCCGGCAGCAGCTGGCCACCGGACGAAGCTATTATTACGCATATTTTAGAAAACTTCTCAAAAATAAGGCTTGTTCTTGCCCCTCATGAGATAAGCAAAGAGCATATAACAGGAATTGAGCGCAGCTTTGCCGCATATAATCCTGTAAGATATACCCTGCTTGACGAACGCTTTACAAGCTCTGCCGAGGGGAGTGAAGAGAGAGAGGCTGTATGCAGAGAGTTATTATGCAGCAGAGTCCTTGTAATAGACTGCATAGGCATATTGTCATCTGTGTACAGATATGGGCAGATTGCCTACATTGGCGGAGGCTTTGGAGTAGGCATTCACAATATTCTGGAGGCAGCAACATACGGAATGCCAATAATCTTTGGGCCTAACTACAAGAAATTCAAGGAAGCAAAAGATCTCATTGCACTTGGCGGAGCCACAAGCATAGAGAACTACTCCAATATGTACACCATAATAAGCAAATTTGCCAACAACAGGTCTGTAATAACAGAAAAAGGGACTGTCTGCAAAAATTATGTATTATCTAACATTGGAGCCACGCAAAAAGTAGTCTCAACAATAGAGAAGCTGTAGCCAATGATAAAAAGAGAGGTTGTTCATCCTGTCCTTGGAACGATAATCTATGCAAAGAATCCCAATTCAAAATCTGTGCGTGTAAGTGTACGCACCGGGCGCGGATTACTTGTATCTCTCCCTACATATTGCACATACAGTAGTGCAGAAGCTTTTGTTGAGCAGAACTGTGGGCGGATAGCCGAGATGCTAAAAAAAGTGGAGCAGCGGATTAATGCCCGCAAATCTGTACAGCCGGCAGATGACTCTGTTCCCAAAGAGGCTATTCTAAAAGATACGGCAAAACGGGCAAGAGCCACCCTTCCCAAGATACTTGCTGAATTATCTGAAAAAATGAACAGAAGTATAAGGATTACAGACAAGAGGGGCAATGTTGTTTATGCACCATTCAACTATAACAAGCTCTCCCTTAAAAACAATGTCTCAAACTGGGGCAGCTGCTCTGTAAAAAGAAATATAAACCTTAATATTAACCTTATTAACCTGCCGGAGCACCTTATAAGATATGTAATCCTCCATGAGCTTTGCCACCTTGTCTATATGAACCACGGAGCACAGTTTCACGCACTTTTAGACTCTGCATGCGGAGGCAGGGAGAAAGAGCTATCTACACAGCTAAGAGCCTATACCCTAAGAGATTAAACAATCTGCAAACAAACGCTCAAATCTGTAAACTTTGGTAAAATAGCATAAATTTCTCTTTTCAAAACCCACAACGCCACATTACTCCGTCCTTTGCAGCAAGGGATCTTTATCCCTTGATTTAAGATATGTTATGTAAAGTAATCTGTGGCGTTACACGCGGAATAGAGGTCATCCCTGTAACGGTAGAGGTAGATGTTTCCCCCGGTATAGCCTTCTTTTTAGTAGGTCTTCCCGATAATGCTGTTAAAGAGAGCCAGCAACGGATAAGCGCATCACTGCAAAGATTAGGCTTTAAAATACCGGGCAAAAAGATAACCATAAACCTTGCCCCTGCAAATGTAAGAAAGGAGGGTTCTGCATTTGACCTGCCAATAGCAGTTGGAATATTGGCAGCATCGGAACAGTTAGAACTAAAAGAGTTAGACAGATATATCATTGCAGGGGAACTGGCATTGGACGGCACGCTCAGAGCCATAAACGGTGCGTTGCCCCTAATAATCTATGCACGTGATGCAGGATTCCAAGGGATAATACTCCCAACCACCTCAGCATTTGAGGGGATAGAGATAGAGGGCATTAACATCTATGCAGCCAAAACGTTACAGGAGGTTATAGAGATTCTTCTCTCCAACGGAGAGGCCGGGCAGTACCTTGCCAAACAGAGGATAGAGGAGTACTCCGGCAGCCGAGTATCTGCAAGCGGTACACACGGTCTGCTCTCGTTAAAAATAACAGAAAGCATTAACCGCACCAACGACTACGATTTTAAAGATATTAAAGGGCAACAGCTTGCAAAAAAAGGATTGGAGGTTGCCGCAGCAGGCGGACACAATCTTATAATGTCCGGCTCTCCGGGGAGCGGAAAGACCCTGCTGGCAAAGAGCATAATCTCTATTCTGCCTCCGCTCAGCAGGGAGGAGAGCATTCAGACCAGTGTTATCTACTCAATAGCAGGAGAGCTTGACTCTCACTTGGGTCTAATAAAAAAGAGACCGTTCAGGCAGCCACACCATACCTCAACACTACAGGCAATAACAGGAGGCGGCAGTCATATACTTCCGGGAGAGATCTCTCTTGCTCACTGCGGAGTTCTCTTTCTGGACGAATTTGCAGAGTTCCCACGCTCTGTTATTGAGGTGCTGAGACAACCGTTGGAAGACAGGATAATTCAGCTTAGCAGAGTACGTTCAAAAATCACTTATCCTGCCTCCTTTATGCTTATAGCGGCTATGAACCCATGTCCGTGCGGCTATTTGGATGATGACAGCGGCAGATGCAGCTGCACCTCATCTATGATTGAGAGATACCGCAGCCGGGTATCGGGACCCATATTAGACAGAATAGACATAAGGATAAATGTAAAACCGGTACCAAAGAAGATTCTCGTAGATGACAGCTATGCCGAATCAAGCTCTGTAATTGCAGATAGAGTTGCAAAAGCCCGTGAGATTCAGTTAGAAAGATTTAAAGAGGAGCATTTCTTTACCAATGCAGAGATCCCCTCTCCACTTGTAAAAAAATATTGCCGTCTGGCAGAGTCTGAGAAAAAATATCTTATGAACGTTATAGAGAAGATGGATATTTCAGCCAGAAGATACAACCGCATATTAAAACTCTCACGCACCATAGCAGACCTTACAGGAGAAAGAGAGATAAAGACAGCCCACATTATGCAGGCCTTTCACCTCTCATATTAAACCTCTCACCCCCCCTCATATTAAACAAGACGACAAATCAACTTGTGCAGCTTTGCCCAAGGTCATCTCGCCAACCGCAAAATTATATTGAGAACAACCCATTTATCCGGGCATCTATGCAGTCTATTACGTAGCTGAGGTCTTTGGGGTTATCCTCAAATTTTACGCTGTCTACGTTAATGGCTAATTTCTTTCCGTCATTATAGTTATCGTACCATTGGTCGTATAGTTCGTTGAGTCCTTTAAGGTAGTCTATTCTTATAGAGCTTTCGTATTCGCGCCCTCTCTTTTGTATCTGGTTAACAAGGTTAGGGATTGATGATTTAAGATAGATGATAAGATCCGGCGGTCTTACAAGCGAGAGCATGAGGTTAAACAGCGACGAGTAGTTCTCAAAATCGCGGGTAGACATTAGCCCCATCTTATGGAGGTTAGGGGCAAAGATTTTTGCATCCTCATATATTGTTCTGTCTTGAATGATGTTCTTGCCGCTTTTGGCTATATCTACAACATCCATAAAACGTTTGTTAAGGAAGAATATCTGTAGATTAAAAGACCATCTTTGCATATCTGTATAAAAATCAGATAGGTAAGGATTAGTATCCACAACCTCGTACCTTGGCTCCCAGTTAAAGTTCTTTGTAAGCATCCTTGTAAGGGTAGTCTTGCCGCTTCCAATGTTTCCCGCAATTGCTATGTGCATGAGTTTCTCTGTTTATCTCGTAACGCTTCTTGTTCAGGTGCAAAAGTAGATAAAAAATTGGTAATTTTGCGCACATGTTGGATTCATTCTTAGATAAGGGCAGACGTGGGAGAATGGCAAAGATTCTCTTGGAAAATCCCATGGTAAATAGTGCCGTTGCAGAGGTAATGGGGCGCATCCCAAGGCATCTCTTTGTAGAAAAGGGGCTTGAACATATAGCGTACAATGACACCCCGCTCTCAATATTGGGGGGCCAGACCATATCCCAGCCCTCAACGGTGGCTGTGCAGACAAGTCTGCTTGATCTGCAGAGGGGAGATAAGGTGCTTGAGATAGGCACGGGATGTGGCTATCAGACTGCTCTCCTTGAACTACTTGGTGGAGAGGTCTATAGTGTAGAGAGGATTGAGGAGCTGCACAGATTGGCAGAGAACAATCTAAGGAATATAGGCTGTTTTGGGGTACAGCTCTTTTTAGGAGACGGTCATTGCGGCTTGCCGCAATATGCTCCGTTCAACAAGATTATTGTAACATGTGCGGCCAATGAGATTCCGCAAGAATTGGTTCTGCAACTCTCTATTGGCGGTGTAATGGTTGTGCCTGTTGTACAGCACGGCTCTATGTCCAACGAGCAGCAGATGACGGTAGTAAAGAGAATATCCAACACAGAATATGAAATTAAGAAGATGGGTGCATGCAGTTTTGTTCCCATGCTCAAAGGGATAGTAAAAACATTTTAACAGTCATATATGATAACAGTAAAAGCATTCTATTTTAACGATATACGGGAGTGTACATACGTAGCTTATGATGAGACCGGAGAGTGTGTCATAATAGATCCCGGCTGCCAGACTGCCAATGAACAGCAGCGGCTTGTAAAGTTTATAGAGCAGAAAGAGCTGAAACCGGTAAAGGCACTTCTTACCCACGGCCATTTTGACCATGTCATGGGGGCGGCCTTTGTTTCAAGGCAGTGGAATATTCCGTTTTATCTCCATAGCGAGGATAAAGGGCAGGTAGAACGCGCCCAATCCTACTGCTCCATGTTCGGCCTTGAGATAGAGCAGCCCCCTACAGATACGGTAGATATCAATGACGACGATATAATAAAATTCGGCAATTCGGAGCTGCATGTAGTTCATACGCCGGGCCATACAAGAGGTGGGGTATGTTATTACTCCCTTCCCGATAAAATAATCTTTACCGGTGACTCCCTCTTTGCCGGCAGCATTGGGCGCACAGATCTTCCGGGTGGAGATTATGATGCTCTTATGGAGAGTCTTTTGGGAAAGGTCTGCAAGTTGGATCACAACATGAAAGTCTACCCGGGGCACGGTCCCGAAACAACCATTGCACATGAACTACAGACAAATCCTTTTTTGCGTTATGAGTAGGATAGCGCTTTTTTTGCTTTTTATGGGGAGCGTTGTTGCAGCTTGCGGACAGGTTCAGGCAGACAGCTCCATTATTGCAGCATCGGACAGCGTACTGATAGATGCTACTTACGATTATACTATAGGGCAGAATGTGGTTATGCCAAAGGTGCCGCAGGAAGCCTCTTTTGCCGGAGAACCCGTTCCGTTGCAATACTTTGATGTGTATGAATCTTTACAGAGAGAGATAGCCTCTCTTACCTACCAGCATGGGACAATAATCTATATTGCCCAATTGCAGGCAAGATATAAGGAGCGTGTTATGAAGATATTGGAGGCGGAGGGAATCCCCGGAGACTTCTTCTATCTCTGTATTGCCGAGAGCATGCTTCAGCCGTTGGTCTCTCAGGCCGGGGCAAAGGGATACTGGCAGTTTATGGATGGAACAGCAAAGGAGTACGGGCTGGAGGTAAGTCCGTATGTAGATGAACGCTACAATTGGGAGAAAGCAACCAGGGCTGCTGCAAAATATTTTAGAAAGGCTTACGAAAAATATGGCACATGGACGCTTGCCGCTGCCTCTTATAACATAGGGATGAACAATGTAGATAACAGGATACAGCTGCAGGGGCTAAGAAACTATTACGATATGCAGTTCCCTGTAGAAACGGCCCGTTATGTATACAGGGCTGTGGCGTTTAAGACAATACTATGCAATCTGGAGGAGTACGGATTTAATCTCTGTTCAGCAGATCTGTTCAGACCTGTAAAGACAACAAGGGTAAAGGTAACAGGTTCTGTGCCTAACTGGAGCGAATGGGCAGCGGAGCACAAGACCAATTTCAAGATGGTAAAGATGTTTAATGAATGGATAAGGTCTAACAGATTGGATAACAAGACCGGCAAGGTATATTTTGTTGAGATACCTGCAGAGGGGGCAAGAATCAGATAGTTTATGGACAAAATAGAGATAACAGGGGCTAAGGAGCATAATCTCAAAGGGATAGATGTTGTAATTCCAAGGGATAAGTTGGTGGTGGTTACGGGGCTCAGCGGAAGCGGCAAGTCTTCGTTGGCTTTTGATACCATCTATGCAGAGGGGCAGCGTCGTTATATGGAGACGCTTTCTGCGTATGCAAGGCAGTTTATGCAGGTTATGGAGAGGCCTGCTGTTGACTCTATTACCGGCTTGAGCCCTATTATTGCCATTGAGCAGAAGACAACGGGCAGAAATCCAAGGTCAACGGTTGGAACTATTACAGAGATTTATGATTTTCTCAGGCTTCTGTATGCACGTGCAGCAAAGGCATACTCCCCTGTTACAGGCAAGGAGATGGTAAAGTACACTACAGAGCAGATAGTAAATCTTATTTTGAGCAGATATGAGGGGGAGAAATGTCTGCTTCTGTCTCCATTAGTGCAGGGCAGAAAGGGGCATTATAAGGAGCTGTTTGAACAACTGCTACGGAGGGGTTATCAACAGGCAAGGGTAGACGGTGAACTCCTTTATATTGCAGATATCAAGCCGCTTGACAGATACAAGAGCCATTTTATAGAGCTGGTGATAGATAAGTTGATACCATTGTCGGCAGACTACAAAAGAATCCACAGCTCTGTAGAGCAGGCGTTGCATCAGGGTAAAGGGACATTGGCCGTGATAGATTATCGGGAGGTTGAAAATAATGAAAAAGGGGTGCTGCGCTATTTTAGCAGGCATCTGATGTGCCCAGATAGCGGACTCTCTTTTCCGGAGCCGGCACCGCATACCTTCTCATTCAATTCGCCTCAGGGTGCATGTCCAAAGTGCAAGGGGCTGGGTTTTGTGAGTCGGATAGATATGAAGAGGATTCTTCCCGATGCGTCAAAGTCTATTCTGCAGGGGGCGTTTGTTCCGTTAGGGGCGTACAAGGATAACAACTGGTTCAGGATACTTGAGAGTATGGCCACGGTGTACGATTTTTCTCTGAATGACCCGGTGGAGAGTCTTCCGGAGGAGATTTACGATATGATTGTAAAC
>CAVHKR010000001.1:22866-33314 GCA_963636615.1 Acutalibacteraceae bacterium
AAACGGAACGGATGAACTCTTTAGGGTTAATCTAAAGGACGGACGGCAGCTTGCATCGTTTCCGGGGATTGTGTCAAAGTTAGAACAGTTGGAGGATGAGAATGTTGAGACTTTTGAGAGGAGGGAGCGGTATATTGAGGAGGTTGTATGTCCTCAATGCGGAGGCTCTCGTCTCAAGAGCGATGCCTTATGTTTTAAGATAGACAGTATGGATATTGCGCAGGTCTCTGCCATGAGTATAGATGACCTGCATGACTGGGTTGTCGGGCTCCCCCACAGGTTAGATAAAAAACAGATGCTTATTGCAGAGGATATTCTTAAAGAGCTTGGAGACAGGATAGGTTTTCTTAAAGGAGTAGGGCTTAACTATTTGTCTCTCAATAGGGCAACCCGTTCTTTAAGTGGTGGTGAGAGCCAGAGGATAAGGCTTGCTACACAGATTGGCAGCAAGTTGGTTAATGTATTGTATATATTGGATGAGCCGAGCATAGGTCTGCATCAGCGGGATAACAGGAGACTTATAGATTCTTTGAAGAGATTGAGAGATGAGGGGAATTCTGTTATGGTTGTGGAGCATGATGAGGAGATGATTCGTGAGGCCGACTGGCTTGTAGATCTTGGCCCCGGTGCCGGTGTGAGTGGAGGTAAGCTGCTTTTTAACGGAAAGCCTGCCACACTTATGAAGATGGATTTGCCAAAAATAAAGGCTCTTGGGAGTTTTACGGCCGATTATCTCAGGGGGCTTAGGAAGATAGAGATACCGGCTGTGAGGCGTAAAGGTAATGGCCGCTTCTTAGAGCTGCTGGGGGCATCGGGAAATAATCTTAAAGGGATTGATGTAAAAATTCCGTTGGGGTGTCTTGTTGGCATTAGCGGAGTAAGCGGCAGCGGAAAGTCTACCCTTATAAATGAGACTCTTATGCCTATACTGAGTGCCCATTTTTACCGCTCCCTTGCCAAGCCGTTACCATACAGGGAGATAAAGGGGATAGAGTTTGTAGACAAGCTGATTGTTGTAGACCAGTCTCCAATAGGCAGGACACCTCGAAGCAATCCTGCTACCTATACAAACGTCTTTAATGATATAAGAAAGCTGTTTGAGAATACTCCCGAAGCCAAGATAAGGGGGTTCAAGGCCGGCCGTTTCTCCTTTAACATTAAGGGGGGCAGATGTGAGACCTGCAAGGGGGCCGGTGTTGAGGCCATTGAGATGAATTTTCTGCCTACGGTATATGTACGTTGCAAAGAGTGTAACGGTTTGCGTTACAATAGGGAGACTTTGGCTGTCAAGTACAAGGGCAAGAGCATAAATGATGTGTTGGAGATGACCATATCGCAGGCTGTGGAGTTTTTTGAGCCGGTACCCTCCATAGCTCAAAAGCTTAGAGCTTTAAATGAGGTTGGCTTGGGGTATATAAAACTTGGACAGCCTTCTACTATGTTGAGCGGAGGGGAGACCCAGAGGGTAAAACTTGCGGCCGAGCTTGCAAAAAAGGATACAGGCAACTCTGTATATATACTCGATGAACCCACTACAGGGCTGCATTTTGAGGATGTGAGGGTGCTTTTAGGGGTGTTGCAGCGGATTGTAGAGAGGGGCAACACAGTAATAGTAATTGAGCATAATTTAGATGTTATAAAATCTGTTGATTATCTTATAGATCTTGGTCCCGATGGAGGTGCAGGTGGTGGCCGCATAGTTGCAGCAGGTACACCGGAGGAGGTTGCCGGGGTCAAGGGTTCTTATACGGGAGAGTTCCTGGCTGAGTTGCTTTAACACAGCAGGGCAGAGGGGACAACAGGGCGTGCAGGAGTAAAATGTCTGCATTTACCTGCCGCTGACAGCAATAAGCCCTTTAACCTTATTACAGAAGGCGTTATCTTTCATAATCTCCTCAACCGTTACAGGCATCCTGAAACGCCAGTACTGGTTAGGATTTGAGGGGTCATTTATCCTCTCTTCTGCCGGATTTGCAGCACGCAACCCAACAGAGAGAGACATCCAGTCTTGTACAGGCAATATGGCAAACATGCTCTTTGAAGCAAGATTCTCCGCTATAGCCCCCTCACATTCGGCAGGCGTAGCATCGGATCCCTCTCCGTGAAGCCTTCTGCCAAGCCACATCCTTAAAGTCTCGCTGTCGTGAGTAGATGTGGTACACACACTCAGATAAGGATACTCTATGGGATTGCCAATCTCCATTCCGGGACTTTTTGGCATCGGCTGCAGCTCAAGAGAGAGGATATGCAGATTGTTCATACACTCTGTAACAGCATTGTTCCTCATTCCCAAATCCTCACCGCAGGCAAGCATATTGGTTGCAGCTATAAGCTGTTGCAGTTTGTTAACCGCATTATGATACCAAAGATTGTTGTTGCGCCTGTAAAAGAAATCATTGTACAGAGCATCGTATGCACTGCGCATCTCCGGAGCAAGCGAGAAATAGGCATAGCTCTCCCTGCCTCCAATCATTGGATAATAAGCCCTGTGCCTGTGAGGATCCTCTATAAACAACGTCTCATACTCCATCTCCTTTTTATTTACAGACCTTATAAGCACACTGTCTGAAGCTCTGCCAAATGTCCCAGCAAGCGCACCGTCTGTACAGTTATCTATAAACCAATCCTCTCTGCATTCAGCCTCATTGCCAAGCCCCATAGCCTCCGCTATCTCCCCCCTCGAATAAGCTATGGCAGGAGAGAAATGCCCCATAAGGGCACTGCTATACTTTACAGGGATCTCCCATATCCTGAAAAAACCAAGAATATGATCTAATCTGTAAGCATCAAAATATTCCGACATCTGAACCAGCCTGCCCCTCCACCATGAGTAATAATCCTTGGACATAGCCCTCCAATTATATGTAGGGAACCCCCAGTTCTGACCCTCCCTGCAGAAAGCATCGGGAGGAGCGCCTGCACTCTCATCTGTATGAAAAAGTTCCGGATTCCTCCATACCTCCACACTCTGCGGAGCAACCCCAATAGGAATATCCCCCTTTAAGACAACACCATTCTCATGAGCATGTCGCTTAGTAGCAACCATTTGAAGATGAAGATGATACTGTATAAAAATATAAAAATCTGTCTCCCCCTTTCCTACAGACAATTCTCCCCACTCAGCAAAACAGGCACTTTTGTTTCTGCCTCTCAAAGCAGAGAACTCTGCATACGGTTTAAGCCAGTTCTTGTTCAATTTATAGAAAGAATAAAAGCCCGGCTGTGCAAAAGTATTATCCCTCTCAATCTCATAAATCTGCCTTAAAAAACGCATCTTTGACTCAAATACCCCCTCATAATCCAACATCTCCGCCTTATTAAGTAGCTCCCCCTCCCTCTTTATCTCCCTAACCAAACTCACAATCCTACCGGAATTATCTCTCCTCCTTCTCCTCTCAGTCTCCTTATCCCTCTTCCTCTTCCCTATAAACAACTCTGCAATCCGGTTTCCGGCAGACTTCACCCCATCCTCATCTGCAACGGCAACCCTCAACAACTCCTCTACAACACCCTCCCCCTCAGACTGCCTTATTACCTCTAACAGATTAATGTAAATTGGATGAAGCGCAAAAGAGGAGATGCAATTGTACGGATAAGAATCCCTCCAATTACCCTTACATGTTGTATCGTTTACCGGCAACAGCTGCAAAACCCGCATTCCGCACACCTTCATAAGATCTACAAACCGCCTTATATCGCAAAAATCCCCTATTCCATGGCTGTTTTCTGTTCTAATGGAAAATACCGGAACAGAGCAGCCGGCATAGCGAGGGTAGTTACTGTAACCACGTGATAATTCATCGGGAAAGATAACAGAAGAATTCTCCTTTATTACCGTTGAATGACGTGCTACCTGCGGACAACCGAACACCCTGTTATCTGAATTCTCCCACACCGAACGGTTAAGTACAAACTTGTATTCGAGCAGATCCGGCAGCCCCTCTACAGAGATGGAGCAAGACCACCTGCACCCCTCCTCTCGTGTCATAGAGGGGGCTTTTGCCATATCCCAGTTACCAAGCGCCGCTGTGTTGCCGCATAGCTGCACAGAACAGTCTGCCGGTATATTTGGAATTGTTGCCTTTATTATAAGCTCTCTATTCTGTATATGTGTCTGAGTATAAGGATTGCTCTTTGCCCCAAAAAAGACCTCAGAAAAGGGGGCCGAGAGAAACGGCGCCCTCCTGTCATTACCCTGCCATTCATCAAAACAGACTATCTTGACCGTCTCTGTATTAAGGGCTATCTTACGCTTTGGACCATTTTCAAAGAACACAGATTCGGCATTGCCGTCTGCAGGTTTGCGTTTTATGAAATATTTATATGAAATTATCCTCTCCCTGTCTGTAGGATTGCACTTTATCTCTCCGCTCCACAGTCCCTCCTTTGTATATTGCATCTTCAGAGCCGCGTCCAGCTCATTGCCCCCTAACTCTGCGGTTGACCCGGAGATATAAACCTCTTCTCCCCATTGAGTGTTATAATTAATCAAGAATCTTATTGTCACGTTTTAACCTTTTAACAGCAGTATTCATAATAATCAAGGAAACCGTTCCGCATACTATCATTACCAAAGCCTGCGATTCATGGGATATGGTAGCAAACACAACACCTGTCTGCTGGGCTATTCCGTAAACGGCCAGCAGCGCCATGCTTATCACAAAATGATAAGCTCCAATTCCCCCCTGTACAGGAACAGTCCATCCAAGTCCCCCTACTATCATCAGAAAGAGAGCATCTATTGCCGTAAGACCGTGAACCTGTGGAAAAGCGTATATGGTGGTTAGACTTGTAAGCCAGTATGTTCCCCATAAAAGAGCCGTATAGAGCAGAAACAGCCATTTGTTCCTCATCTTGAATGCAGAAAGAAACCCCTTTACAAGTCCCTTGACTATTCCGCCCAGTTTGTTGAATATCTTAAACCTGCCCAATCTCTTTCTTAACAGAATAGGAACAATTACAATTGCCAACAAAACAACAGCGGCAATTATTCCGTAAATAATGCTGCCTGTTATCTTTGTAACTACAGGTCCTAACAGAGTCTCCCCTATAAAGCTGCCAAACTGCTGCCATTTAAATACAATGAGGAACAATACCCAGAAGACAAGACAAAAAAGATCAAAAGTCCTCTCCAACACCACCGTACCCAACGCACCCTCAAAGTTTATCTTGCCGGTACGGGCTATAACTCCGCACCTTGCAAGCTCTCCTGCTCTTGGAAAGACAAAATTTGCAAGATAAGCTACAGTTACCCCATTATATGCCTCCATCCTGCTTATCCTGCCATTTAACGGGAGCATAATCAGCCTCCATCTCAATGCTCTAAAGACAAACCCCATTATCCCGATAAGCATAGAGACAGCTATCCATACATAGTTGCAACTCATAAGCCCCTCTATAAAATCTCTCCACTTGACACCCCTGAACGAAAAATAGAGCAACACAACAGACAGCAGAAGGAAAATCATGCTTCTGACAATTCTCCCTGCCCTCTCTTTCCTGCTCTTGTCTAACTGAGGTGCTGTTGTTACCTTTGGGGTCTCTTTTTTTGCCTCCATTACCTGTCTCTATTCATAATGTAAAACTACGGCAAAAAGTTGGTGTTGGAATCGGGAAATATAACCTTTGGTTTAAACTCTGCCGCCTCTTGAGGTGTCATATATGCGTATGCCATTATTATAACCAAGTCTCCGGGAGAGAACTTATGCGCAGCCGCACCGTTAAGGCAGATCTTGCCGCTCCCCCTCTCTCCAACAATAACGTATGTCTCAATACGCTCCCCATTATTAATATTTACAACGGCAACCTTCTCATTCGGATACAATCCGGCAGCCTCTGCAAGCAGACCATCTATTGTAATGCTCCCTATATAGTTAAGGTCTGCCTGTGTTACCTTTGCCCTGTGTATCTTTGATTTAAGTATCTCCAAAAGCATTTTATATAAAATTAGTTTAGACTTCGTCTACAATCACTGCAAGCATGCCATTCACAGACAACGTTGCCGATTAAGTTACAACTCTATATTATCTATAAGCCTTACCCCTCCTGCATAGACAGCACACCACAACCTTATATGTTCTGCATCTCCCCAATTGCCAACCCTCTTCAGTGTTGTAGAGTCTACCAACTCTATGTACTCTGTCCTTAGCTCTTTATTATGATCTATTTCCCTGGCAAGCTGCTCTATAACCTCACTGGGAGTATAACGGCCAGCAAGAGCTGATGCCCCGGATATTGTAGCATATATATGAGGTGCCGCCTCCCTCTGTGCAGGAGAAAGAAGCATATTCCTTGAACTTCTCGCAAGCCCGTCCGCATCCCTCACAATAGGACATCCTACTATCTCTATATGGTATCCTAATTTGGCGGTCATATGCCTTAATATTGCCAGCTGCTGAAAATCCTTCTCCCCAAAGAAAGCCTTTGCCGGCTTCACTATATCAAACAACCTTGTAACCACCTGTACGACCCCGTTAAAATGGCCCGGTCTGCGTGGACCCTCGCCGCATAGGTCAAGGCCGTCTAAATCAAAAACCTTATTGCAAGGTTGGGGATAAATCTCTTTAACCCCCGGAGCAAAGACTATATCTACCCCGTGTCTCTCCAGTAGAGCGCAGTCTGCCTCCAATGTTCTCGGATAGGTAGCAAGGTCGTTAGGATTGTTGAACTGTGTTGGATTTACAAATATGCTTACTATTGTACATCTGCAGGTTGAGGCTGCTCTCTCTACCAATGAGACATGGCCGTCATGCAGTGCTCCCATTGTTGGTACAAAGCCAATATCATCTCTGTTTGGAAGAGCTTTATAAGCAGCATTGAACTCCTCCAAGGTTTTAGCTATAATCATTTTGTGTATAGATCCGTTACGCAGGTGCAAATGTAGAAATTTTTTTCATTCTGCATATAAGTTCATCTCCAAGAGCAGATTTTACCTCTATATGAGCCATTACCGCAGTAACAAACGGATTACTCTCAAACGTGCCACGCACATGCTCAAAATCCAGCTCCTTCTCATATTTTGAGCCATCCGCACCAAAACCGGTCATGGATGCCAACGAGAACTCTTTCTTTGCATCCTCGTACAGCATTCTGTCTAACCCTACCACAGACTCTTTCCATCTCTCAACCAAGGAGATCACATCTGCAGCCGTTACCCTTGTAAGGTCTATGCCGTAGAAGCTCTCTATTGTCTCGTAAGCCCACCTCCACTCATACGTATAGTAGTTGAGATGCATCTTTTCAAACTCTGCATTTATATGCTTAAGATGGTTTATCCGGCCAGACTCTATCCCCTCAATAAGAGATTCCACCTCACTTTTAGGAGCTATAAGTCCCGATATATCTACCCATTCCCCACTCCCCGTGCAGGTATCCGGAACAAGCCTTTCCCTTATCTGCTCATTGCTTTTAAACTCCACCCCCTCCAAGCGTTTGATTATAGAGTTCCCCAGGAACTTGTTTATTGCCATCCTATACAGTTGTATCCCCCTCTTTAAGGCCGAATTTGTTATCTTGGCACTGTGGTATGAGTAGATATCCGAAAGTTCTCCGCTTGCATCTATTAAAGACTGCAGGATTTTAAGCCCTTTTAGCATCTTTTGTATTGTATATGGGCTTAACAGGTTGTAATTTACAAAGTCTAACACATTTGTATCCGTTCGTCTGTCTCGTTTAGGCCATTTCTGAGCATCTCTGATTGTCCCCACACTGCGCAAGTTTACGCCGGGAGCTAAAAATGTTGTATTGTTCTTCTCTATGAGATACGAGAATGGCAGCTTAGATGTATCCGAGTGCGTAACATGCCGTCCCATAACAAGAGAAAAGGCACCAACGCGAGACGGCCAAAGGATATAGGAATCCGATGATGTCTTTGCCCCTCTTTCCAATATACCATGGTGAATTGGTCCCAACTTGTACATGTGGTTGCTCTGATTAGAACCGGACCCTGCATTCATGAATGAGAACATTCCGGCTATTAAAAGTGTAGATTTATGATGTGTCACCGTGTACGGCCCGGCAAAAATTGAACAAGCCTCGCCATTCTCCCCATGGCAATTACTAAAGAACAGAGAATCACACGCAGAATAGCCATGGCTCAGCATACAGCTCTGCCCAACAAAGCAACGGGTAAGCATTGCATTGCTGTCTATAGTACTTCCCGATGATATGATAAAATCGTCACATATTACGCCATTGCCAATATTTACAGGAGCATGCTCATTACTGTTTATACTTCCGTTTAGCAACCGGCTGGTCCCCTTTATGCTGCAACTGCTGCCAACCCTCACGTTCCTAATGGAGCCGGTATTCACAATTGTAACATTATCACCAATATATCCTCTGTCAGACGCATACTTGTTGCAGTAATACTCCGTTATCTCCCTCATACGGACAGCCAGCTTTGGCCTGTGGCGGTACAGAGCCATTATATATGCACTTTGAGCAGACAGTTTGTCATTTATTGGAATACTCCGGCCTCCCATCTCATTAAGGACAGCCACATCTACCCCATTGCCAAAACGCGACACCCCATCTACATACATTATATCCACATTAATGATTACAACATTCTCCCCAATGTTATAGTTGGCTATGTAATTATGTACATGCTCTATATAACAGTTGTTCCCAACTGTCACATTGTGCAAGGCCACGTTATGCAACCCCGCATGCCTCTTTACCCCTCCCGGCATGGTAAACTCTCTCTCAAACACACCTAAGCAGACCCTCCCGGAAAATGAGACATAGTCTATGTTCTCTGCCCTAAACCCCTCTGCAACCATAACAGAAGACCAGTCCTCTGCCGTGCAGAACCGGCTCTGCAACTCTTCAATCTCTTTAAATGTCAATCCCCTGTACTCCATATTATACACCTGTTTATTACATATCTTTTTTTAACAAAACAATATAGATCCCTGTTATCGTTGTAAAAGTATATATAAAAATATTCCTTAGCAAATCACCCTCGCTATTTCCCGGAAACAATAGAATTCACAGATTTTGTTTATCTTCGCACCTCTTTTTAGTTAACCATTAACACCCTACAAATGAAATCTATCATAGGCATTGGCAATGCGCTCACAGATATTCTTGCCATTCTACCAAATGACAACCTTCTACAAGACTTTCACCTGCCCAAAGGCAGCATGCAGCATGTGGATGAGGCTACCGGAGAAAAGATCTGGAACACCCTAAAACCAATGGGGGTGCAGTATGTAGCAGGAGGCTCTGCCGCAAACACCGTTACCGGAGCAGCCGTATTTGGAATGGACTGCAGCTTTGTTGGGAAAGTTGGAGATGACGAGCTTGGCTCACTCTTTAAGGCAGATCTCGAAAGGAACGGCATCAAGGCCAATCTGTTAAAAGGTCATGCAGCCAGTGGTAAATCTATGGTATTCATAACCGCACCCAACGCAGAAAGAACCTTTGCAGTCTATTTAGGAGCTGCCATTGAGTTGGTAGCAGAAGATCTTAACATTAATATGTTCAAAGGGCACAACTACTTTCATATAGAAGGATACCTTGTACAGAACCAAAGCCTTTTAAGACGCGCTGTAGAACTGGCAAAAGAGGCCGGATGCATAATCTCCTTTGACATGGCCAGTTACAATGTAGTGGAGAGCAACGACACATTCCTGCACGATATTGTAGAGAACTATGTAGACATAGTCTTTGCCAACGAAACAGAAGCAAAAGCATTTACAAAAAAGGAGCCACGCAAGGCATTGGATGACATAGCTTCTGTTTGCAATATTGCAGTTGTAAAGTTAGGGCCGGATGGCTCTATGGTAAAGAGCGGCAACGAATATCATAAGATAGAGGCATGGCCTGCAAACACCATAGATGCCACCGGAGCAGGAGACATCTATGCTGCCGGATTCCTCTACGCCCACTCGTACGGCATGCCTATAAAAACATGCGGAGAGGTTGGCTCCATCATATCTGCCAAGGTCGTAGAGGTGATAGGACCCAAAGTAGATATTCCAAGGTGGAAAGAGGCAAAGAGGGAGATTCGCGCACTTATGGGGATTAAAGAGTAAAAAAAAGAGAGCCTCGGCTCTCTTTTTTTTAGCAGCGGTCAGTCCCCTTTTTATTTATTCTCCTTTGCAAGCCCGATAAGATGTTTGAAGATTCCCAAAAACTCATCATTCCCTGCAGCCGCAAAAATCTCCGGGTGGAACTGCACCCCCAACACCTTGTTGCTACCTATCATCTCAATAGCCTCTACAACGCCATCATCAGATGTAGCCACCACCTTAAAACCGGGAGCAACATCCTTAACTGCCTGATGATGGAACGAGTTAACATTTATAGAGGTCCTTCCGCCAAGCATCTTGCAGAGATTAGACTCAGGGTCTATAGTTATCCTGTGCGTTCCGTATGTCCCGGGAGCATTCTGATTATGCTTTACATAACTATCCTTTTTCTGAGAAGGTATATCCTGATAC
>CAVHKR010000002.1:0-30810 GCA_963636615.1 Acutalibacteraceae bacterium
GAATCCCGGATGGCTTTATTATGCAAATGGAGGTAGTTTTATTCCGGGTACTTTACAAAAGGCATTAGAAACCAAAGGTCCTCAACGCCATTTCCGAAATGAGTGCCTTTGTCGGGCAATGGTGAATTTCAACATGATAGACACAGTAAGCCGTGGCATTAAAAAGATGTTCAATGAACAAAGACGCCGCCATTTTCCTATGCCAGATTACGAAATTGATGTGTTGAATAAAGAGGTTGGTGTGACAATATATGGGAATACAATTAACGAAAAATATACACAACTGCTCAAAGAAAACGATACATTGACACTGGAGGATTGTATTCTTTTGGACTCAGTCCAAAAGGGACGTCGAATTTCTGAAGAAAATGCGATAGACTTATTGAATAGAGGCCTTTTGGAGGGTAACACTTCAGAATATGGTATATCACTCGATATAGCAAGAAAGACAAAGCAGTTATCCGATTATACTCGTAACAGAGGTTTGGATAGGGTGAAATTACAGCAAATGATTTTGCAGTATCTTCAGAATGCGGGTTCAATCGGAGCAAAGCGTGATGCAATATTTGAATATCTGAAAGATGCTCTTCCCAAGACCAAAACTCAAGGACAACAGGAGAGGATGTTAGGAAACATTCTTGTTGAAATGAAAGAGTCAGGGAGAATTATATTAAAGGGTAGAATCTGGTATATAAAATAGTTGTAAAGACCCAATACGCCTAATTACGACTAAATACGCCCAATTATGACTATAATGAATAATCCAAAGATTTTGTAGAGTCATGGATTTTCGCTATTTTTGCCTTGAGTTATTTGACAGCTATGCATAGCGAATCGCGGAATTTCGGCATGATTTCCAAATCGTTACCTTTGTTTTGTAAATTATTAGCTATCTCTCTATAATTTAATGAATTAGATCATACTGCTTGTAAACTAAAATAAAATGCAAACTGAATGCATAATTGCAAAACTTGTCTGCTATATTTTTTCTTCCCGACAGATATTCTATCCTCTCTTTCATAGACTGTGCTTTATCTTTGCGAATAAGGCCAAGTACTGCGCCTGCGCCAACAAGAGAGCCGCAAGTCCCCTCTATGCAGCTTATCCCAAGCCCGAATGCATTAGTTACATTCTTCAGGGTCATATACACTTTGTGCTAACCTCGCTACTTATTAAACAATGAACAACTTCGTTGATGAGTGCCCTTTATAAAATAATGCAGACATTTCTTATCATTATCTTATCAAAAAAACAGTGGGTTGGGCATAATTATGGTTAAATTTGCAGAAAGGCTATACATTTGAGAAATCCTTGTTGTTAACCAAAGAAAAGAGAGGGATATGAGCGATACATTTGTAGATTTAACCCCCATCAAGAGCATTACAGATAATTACGATTCTGTAGATAAGCAATTGGTAGAAAGCGCGTACCAAGTGGCCTTTGAAGCATTAAAGGATCTGAGCAGAGGAAACGGGCATCCCTTTATGGAACATCCTGTAGGTGTTGCAGTAATTGTGGCAAATGAACTTGGACTCATGCCGGCAGCTGTGGCGGCAGTCTTTCTACATGAAGCAACAAGAGCCAACGCCCCTCTCCTTAAAGAGATTGCCAAAAGATATTCCAAAGAGATAATAGTAATGGTAGAGGGGCTGAATAATATATCTACCATACGCCCCAAAGATACAGGACTACAGGCAGAAGTTTACAGGAAACTCATAATTTCATACTCAAAAGACCCAAGGGTAGCCCTAATAAAACTTGCCGACAGGTTGGAGATAATGCGTAATCTCGATATATTTCCCAAGAGTAGTGTGCTGAGGAAGAATACCGAGACAATGATGCTCTATATTCCGTTGGCTCACCAGTTGGGGCTGTATAACCTTAAAAGCGAGTTAGAAGATATCTATTTCAGATACAGCGACCCAGAGAATTACCGCGCAATAACAAACAAGCTCCTTGCAACGGAGAAGGATAGGGAAAGACTTGTGGCAGAGTTTGTTAACCCGTTAAAAGAGGAGTTGGCCGCAGCCGGTATAAAATACAAGTTCAAGATTCGCACCAAGACAGCATATTCGATATTCAAGAAGATGCAAAAGCAGAATATTCCATTCGAAGGTGTTTATGATGTTTTTGCGGTAAGGTTTATTTTACAAGATATACTTCCCGACAAACAATCCGAGCATGCTGCCTGTTGGGCTGTCTATTCACTTGTTACCAAGGAATATAAACCACATATAGAACGTTTGAGAGACTGGCTTACGGTGCCAAAGCCAAACGGTTATGAGAGCCTTCATATTACTGTGGAGAATAAGGATGGCGTAGTATTAGAGGTTCAGATAAGGACAGAGCGGATGGATGACATGGCCGAAAACGGAATGGCATCTCACTGGAGGTACAAAGGGGTAAAAAGGGTGACAGGGCTGGATGAATGGCTGAGCAATGTAAAGAGAATGTTGGAGAGTACAGACTTTCAGCCATATTCAAGTGACGAGCATACGGCTCTGAAAGATGTGTTCGTCTTTACTCCGGACGGAGACCTTAAGCAATTGCCACAGGGCGCAACAGTATTGGATTTTGCGTTCAGCATTCATACCAATTTAGGTGTAAAGTGTAGTGGAGCCCGAGTAAATGGCAAGGTCTATTCCATAAGAGATACCCTAAAAACGGGCGATGTTGTAGAGATAATAAGCTCAAAGAACCAGAAACCGTCTGCGGACTGGCTTAATATAGTTGTATCTTCAAAGGCGAAAAACAGGATAAAGGCCAAACTTAAAGAGGAGCAAGGAAAGAGGATAAGAGATGGGCGTGAGATTCTTGAACGCAGAATGAAGAACTGGAAGATAGAGCTTACAGATGAAGCATTTGCAAAGATTCTGCATCAATTTAAAATAAAGACTGTTGGGGAGTTGTGCGAGCTTATAAGCGACGAAAAGGTTGATCTGTTGGCAATAAAGAGTCTGCTTTTGCCTATGGAAGGGGCAGAGAAAGAGGAGGTTGCCGGAAATAAAGAGAACAAGACAAAAGAGAACAAGGAGCAGGATAGTGGGGGAATAAAGCAAGACGGTGATTATATAACCATCAGCGACAAACTTAATAAAGTAGCAGTTCAGATGGCCAAATGCTGCAATCCCATCTTTGGAGACGATGCCTTTGCCTTTGTAAGTGCATCGGGAGGAACAAAGATTCACAGAATCTCCTGCCCTAATGCGGCAAGGCTTATAAAAAACTATCCATATAGAGTCCAGTCCGTTAAATGGCAGAGGACAGGTGCAACAGCACGCTTCCAGTGTGGCCTTAAAATTATTGCAGAGAATGACACTTCAATAGGCCCAGCAGTTATGGGTCTGTGCACCAAACAGAATGCATCGGTAAGGTCTTACACCCTTAATGAGAGAAACAATGGAGGTAAGGCTGAACTTATAATAGAATTGAGTATATCAGTGGGGAACAATTCGCATTTAGATTCTGTAATCTCCGCAATAAAGAGGATGAGGGAGATTAAGAATGTGCTTAGGACAAGAGGTTAGGGTGGTGAGAATGTAAAATGAAGAGTATGGCAAAAGAGATAGCAACAAAGGAGAGATCTGACAAATATATAAACATAGAGGGTGCAAGGGTTAACAACCTTAAGAATATATCGTTAAAGATTCCGCGCGGAAAGTTGGTGGTAATATCGGGACTTAGTGGCAGCGGAAAATCGTCATTGGCTTTTGATACCCTTTTTGCCGAGGGTCAGCGCAGGTATGCAGAGAGTCTCTCTGCCTTTGCACGTCAGTTCCTTGGCAGGATGAGCAAGCCTGCCGTTGACAAGATAGAGGGGATTCCTCCGGCAATAGCAATTGAGCAGAAGGTCAACAGCAGGAATCCGCGCTCAACAGTTGGTACCAACACAGAAATATATGATTATCTGAGACTCCTTTTTGCAAAGATTGGCAAAACATACTCCCCTGTAAGCGGTCGTGAGGTTAAATGTGAGAATGTTCAGGATGTCCTTGGTTATATAAAGGAGATGTATGCTTTTTACAGTTCTGTTGCTTCCGATGCTTCAAAAACAGGTAGCGGACAGGGGACTGTATTCTATATTGTTGCCCCATTTGGCTGGGAGGAGCTTAAAGATACGCATACAGAAAAACTTTTGGAGTTGAAAGAGGAGGGGTTTGCCCGTCTTTTTGACCTTACGCTTAAGAAGATGGTTAAGATAGATGCGGTGCTTACAGAGATAGAAAATTACAAGTCATATAATCTGAATATACTTATAGACAGATTTATAGATATCAATGACGAGGCTCGCATAGAGGATTCTGTTGCAACGGCATTTAATGTTGGAAGGGAACGGATGATGGTTATAATCTCGCATGGAGAGGAGATTACAGAGAGGGAGTTCTCGCAGGTTTTTGAGGCAGACGGAATGCGGTTTGAGAAACTTAATGAGCTGATGTTCAGCTTTAATAACCCAATTGGAGCCTGTCCTGTATGCGGCGGCTATGGCAGTATAGTTGGAATAGATGAGAGCCTTGTTATACCCAACCAGTCTCTTTCACTCTATGAAGATGCTGTGGCCTGCTGGCGAGGAGAGACCATGAAACAGCTTAAGAAAGAGTTTATTATGGCTGCTCCAAAGTTAGGTTTTCCTGTTCATAAGCCGTATGCAGAGCTTACAAAGGAGCAGAAAAGGGTGTTGTGGGAAGGTGCGCCAGGAGTGTGTGGCATAAACGAGTTCTTTAGGTTTGTTGAGGCAAACAAATACAAGATACAGTACAAATATATGCTTGCAAGGTATTCCGGAAAGACTCTCTGCCCTGAGTGTGAAGGCACTCGTCTCCGCAAGGAGACTCGCTACGTTAAGATTGGCGGAAAAAATATAGGAGAGCTGCTTGCAATGTCTGTGTCGGCTCTTCTAAAATTCTTTAAAGAACTAAAACTGGAACCGTATGAGACCAAGGTAGGGGAGAGGGCAATTAAGGAGATTGTACAGAGACTCAGTTATATAGAGAATGTAGGGCTTGGATATCTCGCACTTTCGAGACAGGCCAAGACATTATCGGGAGGCGAAAGCCAAAGAATAAATCTTGTAAGCTCGTTGGGCAGCAGTCTTGTAGGCTCGCTTTACATCTTGGATGAGCCGAGCATTGGGCTACATCCGCATGATACTCACAAACTTATAAAAGTAATTAAAGGTCTTGGAGATTTGGGGAACAGCGTTGTGATTGTTGAGCATGACGCGGAGATTATAAAGTCTGCAGACCAGCTTGTAGATATTGGTCCATACGCCGGTGTGCACGGTGGAGAGGTTGTTTATCAGGGACCTGTTCTGCTTCCCGACAAAAACAACGGAGCATACAGTAAGGAGCAGCTTGCTGAGGTGGTTGAAGGTTCACCGTACAAATCTCTCACATTGGATTACCTTAGCGGAAGAAAAACAATAGAGATTTCTGACAGGAAGAGAGTGTGGAGCAGGTATGTAGAGATTGTTGGTGCAATGGAGAATAACCTTAAAAATATAGATGTGAAATTCCCGATAGGGGTGATAACTGCTGTCACAGGTGTGAGCGGAAGCGGAAAATCATCTTTGGTAGGAGATATTCTATATCCTGCTTTGGCGCGTCATTTCCAGCAGTTTGGAGAAAAACCGGGGGCGTTTAAGGAGCTTAGGGGAGATTTTAATCTGCTTGGAGGTGTTGAGTTTGTAGATCAGAACCCTATCGGAAAATCATCAAGGTCAAATCCTGTTACATATCTTAAGATTTATGATGATATAAGGAAGCTCTTTTCAGACCAGCCGTATGCCAAAATGAACGGTTACGGTAACTCATATTTCTCGTTTAATATAGAAGGAGGACGTTGCCCTCAATGCTTGGGCGAAGGGTATATTACTGTGCCAATGCAGTTTATGGCAGACGTGCGTATGGTGTGCGACGAGTGTGGGGGCAAAAGGTTCAAGGCCGATATACTGGAGGTAAAGTATCGGGAAAAGAATATAAATGATGTGCTTAATATGAGCGTTGAGGAGGCGATTGAATTCTTTGGTTCGCAGAAGGAATCTACTGCAAAACGGGTAGCCCAAAGATTGCAGATTCTTAGCGATGTGGGGCTTGGCTATGTGCAATTGGGGCAGAGCAGTAGTACATTATCGGGAGGCGAAAACCAAAGAATAAAGCTTGCTCAGTTCTTGAGTACCGACAGCAGGCAGGTTGCAGGCAAAGGTGGCACGTTTTTCATCTTTGACGAGCCTACGACAGGACTGCATTTTCATGATATACAAAAACTGTTAAAGGCATTTAATGCGTTGGTAAACAGGGGGCATACTATTGTGGTAGTTGAACATAACACAGATATAATAAGGGCATGTGACTGGGTTATAGATCTTGGTCCCGATGGCGGAGACAAAGGGGGCAATGTCTGCTTTACCGGCACACCGGAGGAGATTGCTAAAGTTCCCAACAATAAAACAGGCAGAGCGCTGTCTGTTAATTGGACGCTATGTTGAACAGAACCGAAACCGGACGAACAGAGTTTCCATGTAAACGGATGATGTATTTGTAATTTACTTATAGATAGTTGATTTATGGATTTTAAGATAGAATCGCCATATCAGCCTACAGGAGATCAGCCGGCTGCAATAGAGGGGATAATGGAGGCTGTGAGCAGTGGTAATCCTGCCGTAACGCTTTTGGGAGTTACAGGGTCTGGAAAGACATTTACCATGGCAAATGTTATCCGGAACCTTAACAGGCCTGCGCTTGTCTTAAGCCATAACAAGACCTTGGCGGCACAGCTGTATGGTGAGTTCAAGAGTTTTTTTCCCCACAACGCAGTTGAGTATTTTGTCTCGTATTACGACTACTATCAGCCTGAGGCATATATGCCTGTTACAGACACATATATAGAGAAAGACCTTAGTATTAATGACGAGATAGAGAAATTGCGGCTCAGCTGTTCCAGCGCATTGTTGAGCGGACGGCGAGACGTTATAGTTGTTTCCAGTGTATCGTGCCTTTACGGTATTGGTAACCCTGCAGACTTCCATACAAATACCATAAGTATAAGGATTGGTCAGCATATCTCCCGTACGGCATTGCTGTACAGACTTATAGATAGCCTGTACAATAGAAGTGACGTTGAGTTCAAACGCGGCAGTTTCAGGGTAAAGGGTGATTCTGTAGATATATTTTTGGCGTACGGTGACAATGCGGTTAGGGTAACCTTCTTTGGTGATGATATAGAGGAGATAGAGATTTTTGATCCTGTGAGCGGAGCTGTTTCAGATAGTGTAGAGGAGATTTCAATCTATCCCGGCAATATTTTCAGTACCACAAAAGAACGTATAAAAAGTGCGGTGTACAATATTCAGGATGACCTTGTAAAACAGTGCAACTATTTTAACGATATAGGCAAATTCGTTGAGGCAAAGAGACTTAAACAGCGCGTAGAATATGATTTGGAGATGATAAAGGAGATTGGGTATTGTAGCGGTATTGAGAACTATTCACGCTATTTTGACGGCAGGGCGGCAGGTACGAGACCATTCTGTCTTTTGGATTATTTTCCCGATGATTTTGTCACATTCATAGATGAAAGCCACGTTACAATTCCGCAGATAAGGGCAATGTATGGTGGAGACCGTTCAAGAAAGGAGACCCTTATAGAGTACGGTTTCAGGCTTCCTGCCGCCGCAGACAACAGACCTCTTAAATTTGACGAGTTTGAGAAGTTGGCAAAACAGTGCGTATATGTTAGTGCCACCCCTGCTCCATACGAGTTGGATAAGAGTGGAGGGCTTATAGTAGAGCAGGTTATAAGGCCAACCGGCTTGTTGGAACCTCCTATTGATGTGCGTCCTACCAAGAACCAGATAGATGATCTTATGGAGGAGGTTCAGCTGAGGGTAGAGAAGGATGAACGTGTGCTTGTAACAACCCTCACAAAGAGGATGGCAGAGGAGCTTTACAAGTATATGGAGAGGATGGGGATACGGTGCAGATATATCCATTCAGATGTTGATACATTGGAGAGGATTGAGATTATAGAGGATTTTCAGATGGGGCGTTTTGATCTGCTTATAGGTGTTAACCTTTTGAGGGAGGGGTTAGATCTGCCGCAGGTCTCCTTGGTTGCAATATTGGATGCAGACAAGGAGGGTTTTTTAAGAAGTGAAACGGCTCTTACGCAGACAGCAGGACGGGCTGCAAGGAATATAAACGGATTGGTTATAATGTATGCAGACAACATAACCGGCAGCATGCAGCGAACAATAGATGAGACCAACCGCAGACGTGAAAAACAGATTGCCTACAATAAAGAGCATAATATCATACCTACCCAGATATACAAAACCGAGAGGAACGTACTTGGAAGAGAGCTTTCTCTCTATGATCAAGGCCGCGAAACAGAGGGGGTATTAGAGGACCCTATTGTGGCAAACATGAACAAGGAGCAGCTTGGCAGGGCCGTTGCAGCTGCTAAAAAGGAGATGGAGAGAGCTGCATCGGAATTGGATTTTATGCGTGCCGCAAAATTCAGAGATGAGATGAAGGCTCTAAAACAGAGATTAGAGGCCATGTAGGAGTTTGTAAGGATACAAAATTTGCTTACTTTTGCGAGTTAAAAGAATAGAAGATTTTATTTATGAGTGAAAATAGTCTTATAGAGAAGATAGAGGGGTTACGCACCAAATATGACAGTTTGCAGCAGCAGATTTCCGATCCTGCCCTTATGTCAGACATGAAGAAATATGTTCAGCTTAACAAGGAGTATAAAGAGTTAGGCCCTATAATCACAGCAGGAGAGAGGTACAAGAAGATGGTAGAGGATTATGATATGGCAAAGGATATACTTCAGAATGAAAAGGATGAGGAGCTGAGGGAGATGGCAAAAGAGGAGGTTGCTCAGTTGGAGTCTGTACTTCCGCAAAAGGAGGAGGAGATTAAGTTGCTGCTGATTCCGGCAGACCCTCAGGATGCAAAGAATGCCATTGTAGAGATTAGAGGTGGTGCAGGTGGAGATGAGGCATCTATCTTTGCCGGTGATCTTTTTAGGATGTATGCCAAGTTTATTGAGCGTAGAGGTTGGAAGATGGAGATTACAAGCCAGAGCGAGGGTACATCGGGAGGATTCAAGGAGATAATATTCAAGGTTATGGGAGAGGGCGTTTACGGTGTGTTAAAGTATGAATCGGGAGTTCACCGTGTGCAGCGTGTGCCTCAGACAGAGACCCAAGGCCGTGTACATACCTCTGCTGCATCTGTTGCAGTGCTTCCGGAAGCCGATGAGTTTGATATTGAACTGAACGAGAAGGATATCAGAAAGGATACTTTCTGTTCGTCAGGTCCGGGGGGACAGTCTGTAAATACCACATATTCTGCAATCAGGCTAACACATATCCCCTCTGGTATTGTGGTTCAGTGTCAGGATGAGAAGAGCCAGCTGAAAAATTACGATAAGGCACTGCAGGAGCTTCGTACCCGTCTGTATAACATGGAGTATGAGAAGTATCTTAACGAGATCTCTGCCAAGCGTAAGACAATGGTATCTACAGGAGACCGTTCTGCAAAAATCAGAACTTACAACTACCCGCAGAGCCGTGTTACCGACCACCGTATAAACTGGACAATGTACAATCTTCCGGTCTTTATGGATGGTGATATTCAGGAGGTTATAGATCAACTGCAGATTGCAGAGAACGCAGAGAGACTTAAAGAGAGCGATCTTTAAACTGTAAAAATAAAAGAACTGACTAATTTAATACATTATGGAAAGGAATGAAAATAAACAATGTAAATGTAATCTTACCGGAGTGTGGATTATGATTGGTTTGGCAGTGTTAGGCTTGTTTATATATTCAGCTGCCTCACATATGAAATCGTATGACAGAACCGTTTATGTAAAAGGGCTCTGTGAAAGAACAGTAAATGCAGACAGGGTTGTTTGGCCACTGTCGTATAAGCTTATAGGCAATGATCTTATAGCTCTGTATGTTCAGATGAACAATAACAATAAGATAATAAAAGACTACCTTAAAAGTTACGGAATCTCAGAGGATGATATCTCTATAGGAGTTCCCGATGTTGTAGATCTAAAGGCAGACAGGTATCAGACCTCAGAAAGACTTGAGGCGAGATACAACATAACGGCAGTCATTACAATTATTTCTCGCGATGTGGATAAGGTGAGAAAAGCCATTGATAATCAGACAGAACTGCTTAAAAAATCTATTCCGCTAAACACAGGTGACTACAGATACAATACAAACTATTTCTTTGACGGTCTTAACGATATAAAACCGGAAATGGTTCAGGAGGCTACCTCTAATGCCCGTGAAACTGCGGCAAAATTTGCGGCAGATTCAAAAAGCAAGTTAGGAAGGATTAAAAGCGCATCTCAAGGACAGTTCTCAATAGAATCTGTAGATGAGACCACCCCATATGTAAAGAAAGTGAGAGTAGTTACCGGTATCACTTACTTTTTAAGATAATGGCTTCTATCCGTTACGAAATGAGCTGATATAGAAAACCGAATATAAGTATTGCCCTTTTTGAAAGGATAGGATACTCAATAACAGCCTCTGTATCTGTGATTTTGTATGTATGCTTATTTATCCCTGCCGTAAACAGAATGGCGGGGATATTTTTTTCTGCAAACGGAGCCTGATCTGACAGGTGGTAAAACAGCTTTCTAAAGGTTTCGCTGCCGTAAAAACTATAGTCTATATAAAGTCCAAGCCTGCATGCTCTGTTACAGAAATCCAACTGTTCGCCCTCCCACTCTTTAAGATATTCATTCCCTATGGCAATAATGTAATCTTTGTTCTCGTTAGGTGCGGCCAATGATGTGCCTATCTGATCTATATTTACCATAAGGTTTATCCTGTTGTAGCTTATCATGGTCTTATTTACAAAAAAGTTGCTTCCGCTCATGCTTAACTCCTTGCCATCGAAAGCTATAAAGAGAATATTCTTCTTTATCTTAAGCCCGTCCTGTTTCATTTTTGAAAAGGCTGAGGCCAAGGAGAGCAGTGCCGCCACCCCGGATGCATTGTCATCCGCTCCTCTGTAGATATGTCCGTTGATTGTACCTCTATGGTCATAGTGGGCCCCAATGATAATGTACTCGTTTGAACCGGTTGTTGATGATAATTTACCAATAACATTTCTCCCTTTTTCCCCGTTTGTTGCTGTAAAGGACTGGTAATAGGAGAGTCCGTAAGCTTCGAGCCCGGCATTGCTGAATGCATCGGAGATATATTCTGCAGCTCTTGTATTCTCGTCAGATCCTGTAGCCCTGCCTGCAGATTCATCCGATGTAAGGAATACTATATCCTTTTGTAATAAGGATGGATTCATAAAATATGTATATGCTTCCGATGAGTGGTTCTGTGCTGATGCCAAATTTGTAAAGACAGCTGTAACCAATATGGTTAAAGCCCCATATAACAGGGCTTTTTTAACATTACTGTAAGTATGGTATAGTAGTTTCATCAATTGCCCTTCTCCAAACAATATTTCTTTATTACGCTGTAGGCATCCTTTATGCCCAATTCACCGGCCTTGCTCAAATCTATGCACCCTTTCTCTTTGTCTTTCAGATATATAAGCACAAGCCCCCTGTTATAGTATGCTTCGGCAAGTGCCGGATACAAATCTAACGCCTTTGAGTATTGGCTTATAGATTCGGGTAAATCTTGAGACAGACAATAGAGGTTGCCAAGATTGTAGTATATGTAAGGGAATGTTGGCATAATCGATGCCGCTTTGGTCAAATCATGTATGGCAGGGGTGTAATCATACTGTTTGTAGCTCCGTTCCTGCACTCTGGCTCTTGCCGTGCGTGAATTGTCTAATGAAAGGGTCTGCACATTATTCTCCATAGAGGAGATGAAATCAATCGTTTCTGCCTGCAGTGCACCTCTGTTTATATAGATAAACGGATTTGACGGATCCGATTCGATAGCCTTGTTGTAGCTGTCCAATGCCTTGTTGAACTCATTGCTATAACTTTCAATAAGGGCCAGAGCAAAATAGTATCTGCTTCTGCTTTGCAAATCAAGACTGTTTGCTGCCCCCTCCTGCATTGCAGCGCGTTGCAGATCCGGTGAAACATCTGTATCCTTTATGTTTGATAATTTTATGGCAACAGGAACAGAGTTTATAAAATTCTGCATGGTATTATCTTCATACTCAGATTGCAGAGCCATAATAGAATGCTTGTCTCTTATAATGTTGAACCTAAACAGTGGTTTGAGCCTTATGTCAACATCTCTGTGTTGCAGCAGTTCATTATCAAAATCTTTCTTTGCAAAATCTGCATCCAATGCCAATAGCCTGTCATATTTTTTGGTTGTATCCGCAAATATAGAACTGGCTGTACTGTCGCTCCTTATGCGGTTGTACTCTTTAATTTTTTCCTCTGCTATCTCTGAATCTCTCTTTGCCGATGTATATTGCCCAAGGTGATATTTTGCGTATGAGCGGTTCATATAAGCCTTGGCAAAATCGGGATAGAGATTAATAGCCTGAGAGTAGTCATCCATGGCATTCCTGTACTGCTTTAACTCTAAATAGACCCCTGCTCTATTGAAATAGGCAAGCACGTTGTTTGGGTTTACGGCAATCACCCTGTCGTAATCATTGAGAGCGTTGTTGTAGTCACCTGTCTGAGTTCTTATTAATGCCCTATTATATAAAGTCAGGGCATTCCCTGGGTCAAGTTCCAGAACTTTATCCATATCTGCCAGAGCTCCTCTTATATCCATCTCCTCATACCTTATAAGCGCCCTGTTGAAGTATGCAAAACTGTTTGCAGTATCGAGTTGAATTGCCTTGTCCAAATCCTTTATAGCCTCCTTGTTTTCATGATTCAGAGCAAAAATTCTTGACCGTCTTATGTAACCCTCGGGGTCAAAGGCATCTAATTTTATAGCTTTATTATAATCTTCCAATGCTTTTGTCGTATCTCCAAGGTAGAGATAGGATGCTCCACGATTCAGATATGCGTCCGATATTTTAGGTTCGTTCTTTATGAACCTGTTAAAGTCCGAAATGGCTTTTTCAAACTGTTGCGACAGAAAATAGGTTACTCCGCGACTAAAATAGAGCCCAGTATAGCTTGGCCTCAGGTCTACAGCTTCTGCAAGGTCTTTGAGAGCTAAGTCGTACTTACCGGTTCTGCTTAATGTTATGGCTCTATAGTGGTAGGCAGGTGTGTATATAGGGTTAATCTTTATTGCCTGATCAAAATCTTTCTCTGCTCCAATATAGTCTCCTAAGTTGTATTTGGTTATACCCCTAAAGAAGAAGGCATCGTATGAGAGGGTATCGAGCCTGGAGAGTACATTAAAGTTTTCTATAGCCTGAGAATATTTTCCGTCAATGAGAAACTGGCGACCCCTCATAAACAACTGATTAAGGTCATATTGTGCAGATACTTTGGTATTGGCAACAGCTATAAGGGAGAGGATAAGCGTTACGTATACCAATGATTTTGTCAATCTTTTATTCATCTGTTATTTTCTTCTTCTGCGTTGATGTTTCTTGCTTAGACTTCTCAATGAGCTGCTGGCTCTTACAAGAGCCTCGTCTTTATTGATGAAGTGGAATGCAAAAAATGTCAATAATCCTGCCACAAGTGGGAATACACAGGTGAAAGAGAACTTGTATTCTCCCCACATTCTTATCATCAAATAGAGCACCCAACCTTGGAAAGCTAAAAGAATTATAATATTGTATATGCAAAGCCTCATCTGTAAGGGTCTGTTCTTGAACAGGAATATGGTTACAAGTGAAATAACAAAGGCAACAACTGAAAAGATGGTAAAAGGCCGGTATTCCATATATGATATTGCAGCGTCTGCGTTGCTTGCAAAATCTGTACAGAAAATAGGGAACAGCAGTCCTGCCGTTACAAATAGGAATAGTGTCTGTAGTCTTTGAATCATTTTATAATGTTATTTAAGGGTCATTAACATGCTGTTTCCCCTGTTATGGAATAATTCGGCCACATTGGGCTCTGCTTATAACAGCTTACGGAAAACAGTGTACAAAAATAGAAATTATTTTGAACTTCGTTTACAATCACCACTTCACGGCACAGTCAAAATAAACATTGTCTCCGCTATAGGCTTAATCGTATATGTAATTTTATTAACTTTGACCTTTCAAGGATTACGTAAACAGATTATTTATGAATAGAATAGGTGAATCGGAACTGATAATCAATTCAGATGGATCTGTATTCCATCTCCATATAAAGCCGGAGGAATTGGCAGATACAGTTATACTTGTGGGGGATCCGGGAAGAGTAGATATGGTATCCTCTTTCTTTGAAGAGAGGGAGTTCAGGCATCAGTCAAGGGAGTTTGTATCTGTAACGGGCAGATACAAAGGAAAAAGGCTGACAGTCCTCTCTACCGGAATAGGTACAGACAATATTGATATTGTTGTAAATGAATTGGATGCTTTGGCAAACATAGATTTTAAAACAAGAGAATACAAAAAGGAGAGGAAAAGCCTTACGATTCTAAGGATAGGTACGTGTGGCGCAATACAACCAGATATTCCTATACATTCCTTTATCTTTTCGCATATCTCTGTAGGCTGTGACGGCCTGCTTAACTGGTATAAAGATAGAGACAAGGTTACTATCTCTAATATGGAAGAGGCATTTAAGGAGTTTGTGGGATGGAACAAACATCTGCCCGATCCATATTTCGTTAAAGCATCGAGTGATCTGATAAAGTTATTTGAAGACAGTACAGTTAAAGGTGTAACAATCTCCGCTCCGGGATTTTATGGGCCGCAGGGGAGAATACTGAGACTACCTTTGGCAATGCCCAATATGATTGAAAGATTTGAGAAGTTCAGTTATAACGGGTATAGAATAACCAATTTTGAGATGGAGGGTTCTGCGCTTGCAGGTCTCTCTTATCATCTTGGACATAGGGCAGGTACGGTATGCTGTGTCATTGCCAACAGGTATGCCAAGGCTGCCGACCCTGATTACAAGCCTGCCGTTGAGAGACTTGTTAAGTTAAGCATAGATAAACTGGCTACTTTAGGATAAGAAAAGGACGGCCTCGAAACGCAGGCCGTCCTTCTCTGTAACGAGAGCGGAAAACGGGATTCGAACCCGCGACCCTCAGCTTGGGAAGCTGATGCTCTACCAACTGAGCTATTTCCGCATAACTGTCTCCTTAAAAACGGTACAAACATACAAAAAAGATATGAACCTGCAATACTATTTGTCAAAGAAAATTTTTTCTGACCACAAGTCCGGCTCCGCCCTTGTAAAAACGAGTAGGGTAATTGCAACGGTTTCCGTTGCTGTAAGTATTGCTGTAATTGTTGCGGCTATTGCAATTTCGCACGGCTTCAGAAGTGAGATAGAGAGTAAATGTGCCGGCTTTGGAGGTAATATATGGATCTCTGCGGCAGGTACGCCATTGTATAACACAGAATATCCCGTATTTGTGGGGAAGCAAAAAATAAAAGAGATAGAGAATAAGGGTTTTGTAAGTTCTGTCTACCCCATAATCTATACACAGGGGCTTATTAAGATGCCGGATGAGGTTGAGGGGATTGTATTCAAGGGGATAGATTCTGCATACAATTTTTCTTTTTTGGCCAAACATATCATAGAGGGGGAACTGCCTTTTTATTACGGAGAGGATATATCCAATGATATTGTAATATCATCTGCATTGTCTAAGACATTAGGACTCTCTGTGGGTGATAAAATAGAGACCTATTTTGTGCAGGAAGATATCAAAGTAAGGAGGTTTACGGTAAAAGGGATATATGCAACTGGTATGGAGGATATGGACAGACCGCTTGTATATGGGGATATGCGCCATGCAAGAATGATTAACGGATGGGACGCAGAGGAGGTGTCCGGTTATGAGATTCTCCTTAAAGGGGGAAGAGTTGGGGAGTCATCTGTTTATAAAGCTGATATAGAGGATTGTATATTTTCTTCTTATATTGGAAAAGAAAAAAAGGACTTTGACGTTGAGGAGGATGAGATGTCTGATTCTGTAATAGTATATACTGCCCCGGAGCTGTTTTATAATCTGTATGATTGGCTCAGGCTTATAGATCTTAATGTGCTTATAATATTGGTACTTATGATTGCTGTTTCCGGTTTTAATATGGTAAGCGGAGTACTTATCCTTATATTTGAACGGATGTCACAGATTGGCTTGCTTAAGGCTTTGGGAATGAGAGACGGGGCAATTATAAAGTGTTTTATGTTCAGTGCGGCAAGGATTATTCTTCTTGGGCTGTTAACGGGAAATGTGGTAGCACTTGTTCTGTGTACTGTGCAGAAATACTGCAATGTCATTCCATTAGATCCTGCAAACTATTTTGTGAGCAGCGTACCTGTTTCATTTGCATGGGGCTGGATTGTTGGGGTAAATATTATCCTGCTGCTGGCTATTATGGCTATCCTTTTTATGCCGTTGCATTTTATTCAGAAAGTATCGCCTGCAAAGACATTGGTTGCTAAATAAGAGAGAGTGGAGGTTGTATTTACATTACAACCATCTCTTTGTAACGGTAGTAGCGTTGTATAATCTCATCTACATATCTGATAGTCTCGTTGCCCACAAACCGGCCCAATTTTATCTCAGGCTTGTTGTAATACTCCTTTGCGCCAAGGAGAGGTATAACCTCTTTTAAATCATCCCAGATAAAAGGATTCTTCCCTTCCGATTCGGCCAACGTCATACAATCCTCTATCCGCCCCTCACCACAATTGTATGCCGCCAAAGTAATGAGAATGGCATTAAGAGAATCTACCCCCATTTTTGAATAGTTTGTATATATGGAGTGCAGGTGAGATAATCCAGCCTTTATATTCTCTTCGGGGTCATATATATTGTTTATTCCATATTTTTTGACTGTATTCTCTTTTACCTGCATAAGGCCTATTGCCCCTCGGTTTGAACTTACACCTACTTTGAATTGTGATTCCTGAAATATCAACGATGCCACCAAACGCCAGTCCCATCCCAATGTCAGGCTATACTGCTTTATTATATTATCGTAAGGCGATATTGAATTGAATTTTCTCTCTCCGTAATGGCTTTGTGCTCTGTACTTTCTGTTGTATTTGTTGCTGATGTCAGAAAATTCGTTAGTGTGTATCAAGCTGTTGAACCAGTAGTTGATAATCTGAATAAGAGTGTAGTTATCTTTAGTTGCCACGCATACCACACTATCTTTATTAAGAGGAATGCCCAATATAAAATCCTTGCCGTAATGATTTGGAACGGTATCTTTACAGTTAATGATTAGCATATCTACCATACCGTTTGCAAGAAGGTTCCATTGGGATGTGTCAAAATCCTTTGGAGCAAGCTCTAAAAAGACCCCTAAGTTATCCTCAAACAGATTAAACAGCTCAAACAGATAGCCAATAGTATATCCTTTAGCTTTTAATGTTTTGTCTAACAGTATATTGCATTTTATGGTATCACCTGCATCAAGGCTTGGCACAGAGGAGAGCCGGGATTCCTCCTCTATTGGAGCAACTACCATCAACAGAATAAGAAGAAACACAATGATGGTTCTAATACGCTGTTTTTTTGAATAAAATACCATAATGTTACATATAAAACGGCCAGTAGATGCCAACCTTAAAGGCAGAAGCAGGTCTCAAATATCTGTTTGCCGAGAAGGAATCGTTATCAGGCCAGTGCTGTGCAGCATTTATATATTTTACAAATATGCAGGCTCTCTTCCATTGGAAATTTACAAATGCATCTATATATGGGCTTCCTCCTGTTTTTGTCTCCCGCTGATTATAGAAAAGACCAAGGGCAGGGGAGTATCCGGGAGCATAATATTTGGTATTGAATGTGGCATTTGCACCAATCTGTATTGTCATTACATCTTTAACAGCATCAAACTCAAGAAAATATCTAAGATTAAGAGCCAGTTTTGGAAGAGGGACAACTTTGTCATCAGATGAAGTCTGAAACAGTATCTTGTTGTTCAGATGCAGCTTCCATAGCTTAAAGTTCTTCATTAGATATGCCGTAAGAATACTCATGGCACTGTTGTTCTGAGATGCAACGGCATCTTCGTTGAGATATACGTTGTTGTTAAGCAGAGAGTAGCCGAAAAATGCCTCAAGGTTGTACAGAGGCAGTGTAAATCTCGCCTCTGCCCTTGTCTCAGTTGTCTTGTCAAAATCGTTTTCCCAGATGTAATGATTTGAGTAATAGCTGTTGAAGAAGTAATTCGGCCTTGTCTGAGCAAGATGTATCCTACCCTCCAAGTTCATACCTCCCTTTATCTTTTTAGATAATGCGGTAACCCTAATCTTGCCATCTATCATAAAGTCATTGGCAAAATATCCGGCAAAATTGTATTTCCCCACACCCTCCCAGTAGAGGTAGTTTTTTAATCTTCCACCGGCACCAAAGTAGAGATACATGTTGTTGTATGATGCTCCGTCATTCCCCTTAATAAAATATTCAGGTCTGAAGTTGTAGACCCTAATATACTGGTATGCAGCTCCGACATCCAATCTAGACACGGCAGCATCCCGCCTCCATGGCTGTACGGATATGAACAGCCTGTTTTCGAGGTTAAGTACCCTTGCAGAGTCTGCTGATGATGTGGGGTTTAAATAGAAATTGTTGTTGTACAGGTTTCTGCCAACAGTATCAGATAACCCTATGTTGTCTTTATATGATTTGGTGTAGGTTGTAAACTCTCCCGAATGTCCAAAAAAGGTAACTGTTCCCCTCTCCAATCCAAGGGTATCTATCATTCTTCTCCCAAGCGAATCTTTTCTTCCCAGCGAGTCCCTCTCGGCTTTGCTCCCAAAGATATTGAACGGCACCCCGTAGGAATGGGTAATGAAGAGGGTATTTTTCTTTATTGCAGTCTTGGCATCGGACAAAGCTACAGGGATTGTCTTTGGATCAATGATAGTATCAAGTACCATGGAGAGGTCAGACACACCACCGTTCTCCGTTCTTCCTATCTTTTGATACAGGTATCCCCCCTGTGCAACATATCTTTTCCCCAAATGATTGGCAGTCAGAGCAAAAGTCCTGTCATCTGTAGATTCATAGTTGAGAATACCCTTTCCTCCATATCGCTGATAGAGAACATTAAAGTTAAATGCAGGGGTAAAATTCTGTGTATGGCTGAACTTTACATTGCTCTCCTCCTTCTGCTTGTTGGCAAAGAGCGTTCCCCAATAAGCCAATTCGGTAACAGGAGACTTTGTGTTGTAGAATGGTATAGTCTCCGGAGTATATGAATATGGCTGATATGGTGCAATGAACGGGAACAGGTTGTTCTCCTCTCTTTTAAAATAGTTGTAATACATCATGGCAGAACCACTTACCCCAAGGGAGACGGCATTTACATCGTTACGTTCAGCCGGCATCTCCGTGTAATAGTAGTTGAAGGAGGTATCTATCTCATGAGATTTAGGATTGTTGAAAAAATTGTCAGCATTCCATACAATAGTCCTTCTGTATCTGTCGCTTGAATCCGGAAACATGTAGGTGTTTAGGAAACGCGGAATAGATTTTATTACGCTGTCTCTGTATAGCTGTCTTTTCTCCTGCTCCATCCTTTTAAGTTCCCTCTTGCTGTACACCTTTGGAGGAAAGGCAAGATTCTGCAGATCAAGGGAATCTAAAGGTAATAACCTGTTTCCCGATAAAGCCTGAAGAGAATCGTACATCTGTACAATAAGAGAATCCTCCCCCTGAATTTTAAGTTCTATCAGTTTGGCTAAAGTCAGAGAATCCAATCTACCATTTACGAATCTCAGACTGTCTGTCTCGTTTTTGACACTGTCTCTTACCGTAGTGGCTGTGCCATCTGCAACGTTGTATGGCATAATTACCTTACCACCCGCCTGATAGGTATGTGCTACACCTGCAATCATGATGGCAACAAGACAGCCAAACTTTATTTTAAAAAATTTTGTAACTCCCATACAACCACAAAAATAGTAAAAACAGAGAAATCAACGGCTATTCTTAAGCTCCTTTATCTCCTCAATAAGATTGTTTATAAGCCCCATTTTAAGGTCGAACAAACAATCTGAAATATCTACCTTATAATAATGAGGGTTAAGAAGACGTTTCTCAGTCTCATTAAACATTCCTAAATTGCTCTTGTAGTAAGCTTGTTTTTCTAAGAGAGTATTGTCCTTGTATATAATCTCACCTTTCTCCATCATTGGAACCTGAAGGGCTTTCCATTGGTAACTATCTGCTGCAAAAGTCTTTGTAAGAGTCTCATCAAACTCGTCCCTTATGGTTATCTCCTCACATCTTTCAATCCTCTCGCTCATCTCATCTCCACGCAGGCAGGTTATATCTGCCTTGAATCTACCGTCGCGAATAATCCTGTAAGTAATCTGGAATCCCGGATTTATAAGTTTTGCCTTGTCCTCAGATCTTTTAAGTACGGGAGTATCTCCAATCTGAACAAGTTTGTAAACATTTCCAAAGCATGGATTATGTTTGCTTGTTGCAATTGCATCACCTACACCGTATGCATCTATTTTTGCCCCTTGCTTTTCGAGATCCGAAATAAGATACTCATCCAATCCGTTTGTAGCAAAAATCTTGCAGTTTGTAAATCCCTCTGCATCAAGCTCCTCCCTGCATTTATTAGACAGATATGTAAGGTCTCCGCTATCTAACCTTATCCCATATCCGTAAGGATAAGAGTTATCTATGCCACACATTTTATAAGCACGGATAGCATTCTTCAGACCGCAGTTAAGAGTGTCGTATGTATCAACCAAAAGGATAAGAGGCTCCCCTCTGTGAGTCTCAATATATGATGTAAAAGCTTTCAATTCGCCCTTTATGGTGCAGCCGAAAGAGGTTACATAGCTGTGTGCCATTGTTCCCGATGCCTGAACTCTAAAAATATTGGCAGTTAGGATATTGGATGTATTGACGCATCCCCCTATACATGCAGCCTTGCCACCGTATGTAGCCGCCCACGGGCCATGGGCACGACGCGAACCAAACTCGCTTACAGGCTTGTCTGTGCTTCTTGTAACACGGCTTGCCTTTGTTGCAATAGCCATCTGGTGGTTCATTATACAGAGTAGTGGGGTTTCCAATACCTGTGCCTCAATTATAGGAGCCTTTATTGTAATGATAGGCTCTTTCGGAAAAGCAATCTCCCCCTCTTTCATGGCATAGACATCCCCTGTAAACCTCATCCCTGCAAGATACTTTCTAAAATCTGCATACTCCTCTCCGGGGATAAATTTCTCAAAAAAATCCACACTCTCACTGCCTAATCCCTTAATCATCTGCAACGCCTCCTTAATGCCGCTCACAACAGCCCAATTGTTTTTATCGGGAGCACTCCTGAAAAAGAGGTTGAAAACGGCAATGTTGTCTATCATCCCCTGCTGAAAAAAGGACTTCCCCATTGTGTATTGATATTTATCTGAACAGTAGGAAATATTCAATTCATTCATCTCTGATAATTTATCTAAGTGTGGCGCAAAGTTAAAATTTTATTTAACATTTCTAAGATAAAGACAAACAAACTTGGAACAACATTCTATATGTTATGTTGCATTTTATTGCTAACTTTGCTACTCAACTGCATAGATGTAATTAAGTTCTGAATATTGGTTCCCTATACCGTATTGGTTAATCTTAATTTCTTTAATATGAATAAAATAGAAGAACTGTTTGTACAATATACAAGGCAGAAGCCTGTTAAAATAGAAGAATTGCCGTCGAGCGGAAGCAATCGGAGATATTTTAGGATTTTTGGAGACGGAATAACTCTGATAGGAGCTAAAGGGACATCTGTAGAGGAGAATATAGCGTTTATAGAGATCTCAAAGCATTTTAAGCTCAAAGGACTACCTGTACCTCAAGTACTTGCAGTAAGCAAAGACAAACAATATTACCTGCAGGAGGATTTGGGAGACATTACCCTTTTCAATGCTATAGCATCGGGAAGAGAGCAGGGAGGAGCATATTCGTCACAAGAGGTATCCCTTATAAAAAAGACCATCTCATTGCTCCCAAAGATTCAGTTTGAGGGGGGGAAAGGACTTGACTACTCTGTCTGCTATCCGCAGCCAGAGTTTGATGATCGTATGATCTGGTTTGACCTCAACTACTTTAAATACTGCTTTTTAAAGACTACAGGGCTTGATTTTAGCGAGATAGAACTGCATGAAGATTTTGCAAAATTTGCGGCAGACCTGTTAAAGACATCAGACGGAGGTACCTTCCTGTACAGGGATTTTCAGGCACGTAATGTAATGTTGGTAGATGATAACCCTTATTTCATAGATTTCCAGGGAGGCCGCAAAGGTCCGTTCTACTACGATTTAGCCTCGTTTGTGTGGCAGGCAAAGGCAAACTACTCCCAAGAGCTGAAATGTGAGCTTATATCGGCATATAAAGAGAGCCTTGGTAATTATATTACTGTACCTAACAAGGATTTTAACTATAATCTTAGGCTTTTTGTGCTGTTTAGAACATTGCAGGTGCTTGGAGCATACGGATTTAGAGGATATTTTGAGAAGAAGCCGCATTTCTTGCAGAGTGTGCCTTTTGCTATAGATAATCTGCGGAAACTTATAGTAAAGCCATTTGGTCAATACCCATATCTGCAGAGGATATTGGAGAAACTTACAACAATGAGGCAGTTTTCAGACCTGTTACAGGAGAGAAGACTGGAGGTTAGAATATTCAGTTTTTCATACAAGAAGGGGATTCCTACAGATGAAAGTGGTAATGGAGGAGGATATGTCTTTGATTGCAGGGCAATAGAGAACCCGGGCAAGTATGACCATTTTAAACATTTTACAGGATTGGATCCAGAGGTTATAAAATATCTTGAGGATGATGGCGGAATTACTGTGTTCCTTTCACATATATATCAGTTGGCAGATACTCATGTAAAACGCTACATGGAGCGTAAGTTCACCAATCTGATGTTTGCATTTGGTTGTACCGGAGGGCAACACCGTTCTGTTTACTGTGCACAGCATTTGGGAGAATATCTTGCAAAAAAATATAATATTACAGTTAAGGTTATACATAGGGAACAGGGTATAGAACAGGAGATGTAGCCGCCTGCCGATTTTTGATTATGAGAGCAATGGTTTTTGCAGCAGGGCTTGGAACGAGACTGAAGCCCATTACAGACACAAAGCCAAAGGCATTGGTTGAGGTGTGCGGAAAAACGCTGTTGGAGAGACAGATAGAGGAGCTGCGAGCAGCAGGATTCAATGAAATAGTTATTAACATTCATCATTTTTCTCAGATGATAAGGGATTATCTTGCTGCGCACAATAATTTTGGAGCAGATATTTACCTTTCAGATGAATCAGATGAATTAAGAGATACAGGCGGAGGGATAAGACATGCCTCTGCATTGTTAGATACCGGGGAGCCATTTCTTGTTCACAATGTAGATATTCTTTCTAATGTAGATCTCAACGACCTGTACGATTATCATCTAGCCCATGCCATATCTGATGACACACCTCTTGCAACACTACTTGTAAGTTTAAGGAAGACTGCTCGTTATCTCCTTTTTGACAGAGATGATAATTTGGTTGGGTGGATGAATGAACAGACGGGCGAGGTTAGGACTCCGTTTAAAGAGATTGCCGGGGCTGCTATAAACTATATGAAGCGCCCCGGCAATGCTGAATCGGTATCATGTTTTGATGCTGACAGATTCTTATCTGACAACAGCTTGTATAAATATGCCTTTGCAGGTATGCATGTAATGAGTCCTTATATCCTTACTTTAATGAAGGGTTGTAAGGAGAAGTTCTCTATAGTGGATTTTTACCTTGAAAACTGTGATAAGTTTAACATACGTGCATACATAAAGGATGACCTGAAACTTGTAGATGTTGGAAAGCTCTCTACGCTGCATGAAGCAGAGGACTTTATTAACACTAACCTATAATGAGGTTCTTACAACCCTGAATCCCACGTTGTCATACCCTTGTGTGCCCACTCTTACAACATCAGACTTTTCACTGCGGCAGTCATCACGCTCAGAGTCCCAGCTTCCCCCTTTAATTATATACATGCCGTTTGCATCCGTAGTTGATGTCCATTCCCAACAGTTACCCCAGAAGTCAATGCCTCCGCATGCCCCGGTTGTGTTGCTGTAGGCATCTACTGCTGTTAGTCCGTCCTGTACATGTCCGGAGTTCATTGCAACATCCTTAGGCATGTGCCCTGCACCAAGAATCCACTCCTCATCGGTAGGCAAACGATATATATGTGTGTTGTCCTGTTCTGTAAGCCATTTGCAATAGGCGGAGGCTTCATCAACTGTTATATTCACTACCGGATAGTTGTCCTTGCCTGTCTCATATACAAAGTCTTCATTAAAAAGAGCATATTCTGCATTTGTTACCGGAGCATGGCCGATATATGCATTAGGAGCAGATGCACCGCGCAGTACCATCCATGAATCATTAGGATTATCATCGTTCCTTGGGTCAATAAGACGCAGGAATTGTTGTTCAAGCCTTATATCTCTGTTTGCAACCATTTCATCTACAATCTCTTGCATCTCTTGTACCACACTATGAGTTAATGCTTCGCGTTCAAGTTCACGTAACTTGGCTTTTTTACGTGCAACGACTTTGTCATAACGAATACCCATCTGATTCAATAATGCCTGTTTGTTTTCATCTGTGGGATTCTGTTGGTACTGGCGCAGAAGAGCATTTGTGGTGGCATCCAATTCGGGGCGTTCCTCCTCCACAAGGGGGGAGTCCGGATCTTGAAACTCAAGTTCATTCTCTATTAAATCATCGGGACTTATAAAACACCCTATCTCTACGGTCTGATGCACTCCAAAGTAGTGGGCAACTTTCCCGTCTTTATAGAAAGAAAGGCGGTATCCTCCATAAAGATTACAAGGCAGCGTGAGTATATAGTAGTCCTTCCCAACAACAAAACCATTCTCATCGGGAGCATTGAGAACCAGTATCGAATTTGCATTGGTCGTTTCTCCGATTACCGATTCACCAACCGCATCCCTTAGTATCCCAACACTTCCAGACAATGCATAACCATCTACGCTTTCCATCTCTAATTTTGTTATTCCCGATGTTTGTATATGTAGTTTTAAGCCGCTGTAAAAGGTCTTGATTTCTGCCGACTTGGATTCCGAAAAATTATTTACCATAACAGCTTTTGTGTCATATCCACCATCTTGGGCCTTTTGCTCAGACAGCACAGTAAGGGTAAATTGCCCGTCATTCAAATTAAAGACCTCTTCATCCATTGAATCTTTATTGTCACAAGACATGATGACGGATGTGCAAATCAATGCCAAGCATAATATTTTACGAGTTTTCATTTTTATTTATTTTATTGATTCTATAGTAAAGACCTTGCAAAGGGGGAAAAGTAAAATACATCCTATCTTTTTTTTGACCTTTTATGTAAATAGAATAATTTGTTTACATTGTAAGAGTAGATTACTATATCTGTAAACAAAATATAACTCATGAATAAAGCATTATTCCCAGTCAGACTCAGAGAAGCACGCTTGCAGCAAGGATATAGTCTTGATCAATTGGTAAAAAAGGCCGGGCGTACTCTGAGCGAAGCGAACGAGAGGTTTAATGAGGAGTTGCAATGCTATCAAGATGGCAAAATAGTAACGATAAGACTGGCGAATCATAATGCCACAGTATCAAACTTCGATTACAGTGGGCGTGATAATGGGATTAGTATCGTAATATCTCCAAAACACAATAATAGTATAACAAACGATGGCTATGCGCATGTTGTAGAGTATTATTATGATTCCATAAAATTGAGGAAGGCTGGTGGTAAGCCATTGGCTTGTTCCGCAATGGCCTCTCTTTAATTCAGAATAGTATTTACCATTTCTTAATTCCGAACTTTGAATGACCAGATAGTTTGAATTCTATAGGAATTGAGATTTTTACGCTAACTTTTTCACCGTGTAGTTCTGCCGGTTTCCATTTTGGAGATGAGGATACAACTTTAACGGCTTCCTCATCCAATACGGCCGTAACACCTCTCACAACAGTTACATCCCTTACATTTCCGCTCTTGTCTACAATAAACTCCACAACAACTTTTCCGCTGCTTCTCTCCTTAATGCTTGCTTTAGGGTATTTGAGATATTTATAGACCCATTTGTCTATGAACTGCCTCTCATCCCCATGGAGGAACATTGCTTTTTTGTCTACATCGCGTTGAGCGTAGATAGTCTCACCGTCAGATGCAACAGATGTCTTTACTGTTGTTGGTGCGCTTTGTACTGTTTCCGTATTGGCTATCTCTAAGGCAAATGAGTAAATATATTCAGATAATGCTGCCATCTGACTGTAATTCAACTTATCGGGAGTATCGTAAATTGAGTGGTAGTCTTTGTGGAGACCTGTGGTAAACAGCACTGTGGGAATCCCCTTGTCATAAAATGTCCTGTGGTCAGAGGGGAAATAGTCTGTCTGTGATATTTTGGGGGCTATCAATGAGGCGCTTCTCTGCGAGGTTCCCTCCAAAGCCTCTTTGATTTGGGTATCCTGTACAACGGTATATGCCTGTACGGGATTGCCTGTTCCGCTCCTCCCAACCATATCTATATTAATCATCATTACAACCTTCTCCATTATATCCTTGAATGAGTTGTTGGCAAAATACCAGCTTCCGGTCATTCCGGCCTCTTCTCCTCCAAAGAATGCAAATATGACAGAACGTTTGAACAGGTATTTGTTAAGGTCTGTGTATTTTGCTATTTCAATGGCTACGGAGACTCCCGATGCGTTATCATCTGCACCGGGGTAGACCTGCACCTCCTCCCTCCCGTTGTGCATTATTACATTTGTGCCAAGGTGGTCGTAGTGTGCTCCAACAACAATATATTCATTCTTGAGTTTTTGGTCGTACCCCTCAACTATGCCTATTATATTGGCGCTTCTTATGGTATCTCCGGGAGTATTTATTATAAGGTACTTATCCCCTTCCCGATGGGTAAGCATTGTTATTCCTGCATCTGAGAGAGTGCTATAGATATATTGTGCGGCCATTCTCTCCCCTTGGCTGCCAATTTTCCTGCCCATGAGGGAATCTGACGCGAGAATGGCTATGCTCTTTTTTATCGATGCCGATACCTCCTCTAATTCCTGGGCGGTTGCTCTTACCGGGCTAAATACTCCGCATAATGCGGCTGCAAGCAGGATAACAATTTTACCTCTTTTCATATATAGTCTTGTCTGTTTGATTTGGCTTTGTCTGTCAGCCTCTTATGTAATGGGGCATATCTTTGTCCAATACAATTGAGATCTCAACTAACCCGGCTATATTGCCATTTTTATACCAAGGTGTCTGGTATATCAGTTTTTTCTGACCTTTTTTCTCTATGGTATAGGCGTTGTGGGCTCCCGTGGCGAGCAGTCTCTGGATTGTCTCCCAAGAGGAGGGTTGGTGGCACTCCTTTAGGTTTTTCCCAATAAGGTTGCCTCTTGCTGCGAATACCTCTCGTGAGCAGCGGTTCATATAAAGGACAAATCCCTCGCAATCACAAATTGTAACTGCGAAGGATACCTGTTCTGCCCAATCCATAATCTCTTCCAAGCATTTGGATTGTATGTTATTCATAATCTGTTAAGTTATTTTGTGTAAAAAGGGGTCTTTACAACATTTGCTTTAAGCAGTTTCTCTCTCACCTTTATATAGATAACAGATCCTGCTTTGTAGAGTGGTGCTGCAACATAGGCCATACCTATGGCTTTCCCAACAGAAGGGGCTACTGTTCCCGATGTAACAAAACCTATTACATTGCCCTCTGTATCGCAGACTTCATAGCCGTGGCGTGCAACCCCTTTGTCTTCCAATATAAATCCGCAAAGTCTTCTCTTAAGACCGTCTGCTTTCTGTTTGAGCATATAGTCTTTGTCTAAGAAATCTCCCTTTACATCGTTGAATTTGGTAATCCAGCCGAGGTTTCCCTCAAGTGGAGAGGTTGTGTCATCTATATCGTTACCGTATAGACAGAAGCCCATCTCAAGACGCAGGGTATCTCTTGCTCCTAATCCTATAGGGCGTATCCCCTCCGGCTTGCCTGCTTCAAATACTGCTGTCCAGAGTTTGTCTGCATCATAGTTTGCAACGTAAACTTCACATCCGCCTGCTCCGGTATATCCTGTAGTAGAGAAGATAGCCTCTTTAATACCGCCAACGGAGCATTTCTTAAAGGTATAGTACTCCATGTCCTCTACATTTGTGTCACAGATTCTCTGCATTATCTTAAGTGCATTTGGCCCTTGGATTGCCAACTGGCAGATCTCGTCAGATGCGTTATATAACTCTTTTCCGGGGGTAATATCAAATTGTGGAGCTATCTTGCAAAGGTGATTCCAGTCTTTTTCAATGTTTGCTGCGTTAACTACAAGTAGATATGTCTTGCTATCTATCATATACACCAAAAGGTCATCTACAATTCCACCTTGGCCATTAGGGAAGCATGAGTATTGTACCTTGCCCGGATACAGCGCAGCAACATCGTTAGAGGTTACATATTGCAGGAATTTAAGGGCATTCGGGCCTTTTACCCAGAATTCTCCCATGTGCGATACATCAAATACGCCAGCGTTGTTTCTAACTGCAAGGTGCTCATCTTTAATGCCTACATACTCTATAGGCATGTTATAGCCGGCAAATGGAGCCATCTTGGCACCAAGATCTATGTGTCTTTGTGTAAATGGAGTTGTTTTCATTTATCTGTTTTTATTTTTATTAAGGTTAATTATTCTTAAAAATCCATAATTCATCGGGAGAGAGAGCATATTTCTCTATGCGTTTCAGTGCGTTCTTGGCCTCTTCCAATGTTGTGCTTTCTCCTGCGCATACAAATACGCTTCCGTCGTTTCTGTCTATTTCAACAGGCTTTTCCTCTCTTTCTGTGAGCAGTCTCTTCATGTTGTCTATATTGGCCTGTTCTCTATATCTGCCAAGTACAACATAGTATTTCCCTTCTGTTATATTCTGCTGTTCTACAGAGTTTGCATCTACAGGGAAGATTGGGTTATTTTGGGTATAACAGGCAGTGGTGTCTGCTGTCTCCTTTGCTGTTGAATCTGCTTTTTCTCGTGCTGCCTCCTCCTTAAGGTCTCTCCACATCTGATCTAACTGGTGGGATGTGGGCATGTTGAATAGTGCGCGTATGCGGTCGCAACTTAGGAGAGTACTGCAGACGCAAAACACAAGAAGTAATTTTAAGATAGAGAAGTTTCGTCTCATGGGATAAATATATCTCTACAAATATAGAATTAATTGGCTAAATATCAAAAAAAATGTATATTTGAAACTGTTAACGGGGTCTGTTTGTCTAATACTAAGGTATATCTGTATGACAACATTGCTTAAAAGGATAAAGGAAAGAGTGGGTATGTCCAATGATCTGAATGTGGAGGCTGCCCGGGAGTTTATAAAATCTCATATAGAGGTCAGAGGGGCCGGTTTGTGGCTTCTGATGTTTGCAATAATTGTTGCAAGCGTTGGACTTAATGTAAACTCAATACCTGTTGTTATAGGAGCAATGCTTATTGCACCGCTTATGGGTCCTATAATGGGGATAGGGATGGCTTTGGGGATAAATGACGGATACCTTCTAAAGAGGTCGTTTGGCAATCTGTTGGTTATTACAGCTGTTGGTGTAGTGGTGTCTGCGGTCTATTTTTTTGTCTCTCCGTTAACATTAGATAATCCAACGGAGCTTCTTGCAAGAACCAATCCAACGATATATGATGTGCTTATTGCGTTTTTTGGTGGTTTGGGTGCTATCTTGGCAATCTGTATTAGAGAGAGGGGGAGCATAGTTGCCGGGGTGGTCATAGCAACTGCCCTGATGCCACCGCTCTGTACTGCGGGTTACGGCCTTGCAAATGGTAATCTTACATTCTTTTTGGGGGCAATATATCTTTATCTTATAAACTCTATATTCATTGCGTTTGCTACATTCATTACGGTTAGATACCTGCATTTCCCGTTAGTGAGGATTGCAGATGAGGCCAAGCAGAAACGGGTACACCGGATTATGACAATATGTACTGTAATATTGGTGATTCCGAGTGTCTATACGGCGGTTGTTATGATAAAGGAGAACAGGTTTGAGAGGAGTGCCAAGGAGTTTGTTGCTGCAAACAGGAATTTTGACAATTCTTATATTTACGATTACTCCATAAAGCATTTAGCCGGGAAACAGTCTGTCCTCACTATATCGGTGGCAGGTGAGCCTCTTAGTACACGGGAGAGAGGCCGTCTGTATGAGCAGTTGGATAAATTTAGTATCGGGAAGGAGCAGCTTAAAATAAATCAGACAACTACGGCTGTTAAGGATAATAGTTCAGACAAAGAGGTTGTGCAGACAATTTTTGAGCAGAGTGAGCAGGAGATAAGCAAACGGGAGGCTACAATATTGCAGTTGGAGTCTGAACTAAGCAGGTATAAGGGGAAGGAGTTTCCGGTTAGGCAGATAGCAAGGGAGATCGAGGTGCAGTATCCTAATTTAATGTCGCTTTCGCTTCTCTCCGGTAGCTCTTTTAGTGAGAATGAGGTAAAGGAGGAGACAATAGCGATTGTAAAATTCAGAGATCTGCTCTCTGACGAGCAGTTATCAAGACTAAAGGTATGGCTTGCCGTGAGGTTGGATGTAAAGGAGTTGAGGGTGATAGCGGAGTAGGTTGTGTGTAATGAAGAGATGTTCCTGCATATTCTGTTTTGTGGCGGCAGTGCTGTATCTCTCTGCTGTTGTTTTTTGTGGTTCTGCGCATGCACAG
>CAVHKR010000003.1:0-20360 GCA_963636615.1 Acutalibacteraceae bacterium
TTAAAATAATATAAATTTGCAAAAAAAATCGCGACAGCTTTTTTCGCTAAACATTTTCGGTTTATGGAGTTTTCATTTAAGGAGATTATAGGAGCCTTTATGGTTCTTTTTGCTGTGATTGATATAACGGGCTCAATTCCAATCATATTGGATATGAAGTCTAAGGGGAGTCAGATAAAGCCTCTTTTTGCTGCATCTATCTCTATGGTGCTGTTAATCTTCTTTCTTTTTGCGGGAGATGCGCTGCTTGCGTTATTTGGAGTAGATGTGAAATCTTTTGCGGTTGCCGGTGCAATTGTGCTCTTTGTACTTGCCATAGAGATGCTTATGGGTGTAGAGATTATGAAGTATAACGGGCCGGGGGGTAGTGCCACTCTTGTTCCGCTTGTCTTTCCGCTGATTGCAGGGGCCGGTACTCTTACAACTCTTATTGCCATGCGTGCCGAGTATCATGTTGAGAATATCATAATGGCCATAATACTTAATATGATACTTGTCTATTTTGTGTTGAGGCATCTCTCATGGATAGAGCGCAAATTTGGCAACAGCGTTATCTACATTCTTAGAAAATTTTTTGGAATAATCTTGTTGGCTATATCGGTCAAGCTGTTTGCTACCAACATTATGGAGATGTTCAAATAGAGATGGAGAGGCTCTATTAATTCAGATAGGCTTTTGTAGGGTGCCAAATAAAAAGGCAGCTGCTGCGTAAAGCTGTAGTTGCCCTGTTATTGTTTGGATTGCGTATTGGAGATATTCATTGCCCTGTCTGGACCAAGAAATGCAAAATTCTTTATTGCCTCTATTGCTTTGTCTATTATAAATGGCAGCTCTTTCTCCTCCTCCTCTTTCCACTTGCCAAGAACATAGTCTATCTGTTGCCCTTTGGAGAATGAATCACCTATGCCTATTCTTAATCTGGCGTACTCCTTTGTGCCTAACAGCTCATTGATATTTTTAAGGCCGTTGTGGCCTCCATCGCTCCCCTGTTTCCTTAGCCTCACGGTGCCAAGCGGGAGGGCAATGTCATCTACAACCACAAGCAGGTTCTCTATCTTTATCTTTGCCTCATGCAACCAGTAGTTTACGGCTTTGCCACTGAGGTTCATGTATGTAGAGGGCTTTAGCAGGATCAGTTTATGCCCTCTGTATGCAACTTCTGCCACCGAACCGTATCTGACAGATAAAAAAGAAGTGCCGGCTTCCTTTGCAAAGGCATCCAGCACTTTAAAACCTGCATTGTGCCTTGTATTGGAATATTCTGCTCCTATATTGCCTAATCCGGCTATAAGAAAGTTCATAAGGCACAACTATTTAAGACTATTTCTTTGCTGCTGCGGCTGCTGCATTTGCGGCACCGAGAGCTGCACGGGTCATCTTAACAGCACAGATGATGGTGCTCTTAGGAGAAACAATCTGAACATTATCGTATGAAAGATCACCTGCTACTATGGTCTTGCCAAGCTGAAGGTTGGTAATGTCAACAACAAGATTGTCTGGCAGATTGTCCATGTCTGCAGAGATTTTAAGTTTTCTTGCAGAGACCAGTAGCTTACCACCCTGTTTAACGCCCTCTGATACTCCGGTAATAACAACAGGTACATCAATCACAACCGGTTTATCGTGGGAGATTGCAAGGAAGTCTATATGAAGGATTGCGTCTGTTACAGGATGATACTGTGCATCGTGGAATACGCATTTGTATGTCTTCCCCTCAACTTCTATGTCAATAATGAATGATTTTGGTGTATTGGTTATCTTTCTAAGTTCTTTCTCGTTTATAGAGAAATTAACGTTTTCAACGTTTGCGCCATAGATAACGCATGGTACCTCACCGCTTCTTCTAAGCTGTTTAAGGTCTTGTTTGTTGCCAATCTTTCTGGCATTGCCTTTAAACTGTAATATTTCCATAATTAAAAAATGTGTTACTCAGTCTGAATATGCAGACCCCATTGCACCAAAAAAGATGCCTTTTTGTAGGGCGCAAAGGTAATGAAATTTTCTTATCGGCTTATAAAATTGTAAAAATATTTTGGAGAAATGAAATTTAATGCTACCTTTGCATTATAATTGTTAAAAACAAATAATCATTAAAAATAAAGATAACAACATAAAACAATAATAAACATCAAAAAGTTGAATATTTAAAATTTTACAGTATGAAAAAGAGATTTATATGTACAGTTTGCGGTTATGTTCATGAGGGTGACGATGCTCCCGATTTTTGTCCGCTTTGCAAGGCACCAAAGGCTAAATTCAAAGAGATGGTAGAGACAGAGGGTGCGCTTCAGTTTGCCGATGAGCATGTGATAGGTGTTGCCAAGGGTTGTGATGCAGAGGTTATGGAGGGGCTTAAAGCTCATTTTGCAGGGGAGTGTTCAGAGGTTGGGATGTATTTGGCAATGAGCCGTCAGGCAGACAGAGAGGGCTATCCTGAGGTTGCAGAGGCGTTTAAAAGATATGCTTTTGAGGAGGCGGAACATGCAGCAAGATTTGCAGAGTTGATTGGTGATGTTGTATGGGATACAGAGACAAACCTTAAAAAGAGAATGGAGGCTGAAGCAGGTGCTTGTGAGGACAAGAAGAGAATAGCAACCTTGGCAAAGAAATATAATTATGATGCTATCCATGACACTGTACATGAGATGTGTAAAGATGAGGCTCGTCATGGAAAAGGCTTTGAGGGGCTGTATAACAGATATTTTAAGAAATAATTTGGTAATGCCGGATTTTTTATAGGAAAATTGGGTGTTTGTGTGGAAAGGGGGAGAATGACTGTGATGAACAGGCCGTTCTCCCCCTTTTGGTTATCATCTAATTCTCCACCCTATCATCTATTCTGCCACTTCTATACTTCCTCTATTCCTCCTCGTTGTTGTCAAAACTGTAGAACAGGGCATCAATCTCTCTGCGCTGTTTTTTTGTTGGTCTCCCTTCTCCACGCTCCCTTTTAAGAAATATGGTCTCTTTTGGTGCAACTAATTTGTCCAATTCTGTTTGAGGTGTTATATCTGTAACATAATCCTTTACAAGTGCAGCACCCTGTCTTTTGTCTACAATGGCGTTTACTATATATTCGTAGTGGACGGCTCCCTTTCTGACCATGATACGGTCTCCGGTTTTTACCTCTTTAGATGATTTAGCCTCCATGCCGTTAATAGAAACCTTGCCTGTCTTGCAGGCCTCCGCTGCATCTGACCTTGTCTTAAAGGCCCTTATGCACCATAAAAACTTGTCTATTCTAACCTCTTCTGCCATATTCAACCTCTTAATCAGATAAGATAATTGTCCTCCTCCTCTGGTGGCTGAGGCATATATATCTCCAATACTACGCTTTTGCTACTCAACTTAGAACTGTTTAATTTGGACTCGTTTGATTTGGCACTGTTTAATCTGGTATTTTCTGATTTTGCGCCGTTTTCAGAGATATTCTCTGCCGGTCTTATGATAAAATCCTCCATTGATGCCGGTATCATAACAGACCTGCCCCGTTGTAACTTAAGGACGTTCTTGTCATTTGTAACTATCTCTGTTTCCCCCTCTATTGCAATGTACAGTATAAAGGAGCCTGCTTGTGACGGATAAATGCGTTTTGCAGAGGAGAGTTCTATTGCGTTTATGATGAAATATTCTGTATTGTTTATTGCTACAGATTTGTTCCCATCTGTAGCCAAAGTGTCTGTATCACTAAAAGTTAAGAAGATATTTGAATAGTGCAGACGAGGATTGAATTTTTTGTAGTCTATAATATCTATGGCCTCGTTGAGATGCATTTTACGGGCGGTAGCCGGATTAAACTCTCGTCCCCAGTCGTAAAGGCGGTATGTTATATCTGAACATTGCTGTACCTCCGCTATGAGGAGTCCGCCCTCAGCAGCATGTACAGTTCCCGGTGCAATATAAAATGTGTCCCCCTTTTTAGGGTGTATTGCATTAAGAACCTCCTTAACTGTCCCGTTTTGGCATCTTTCGTAAAACTCCTTTGGCGTAATCTCTCTGTTGAAGCCCATATAGATTGTTGCTGTGGGTTCTGCCTCCATTACATACCAGCACTCGGCCTTGCCGTAGCTCTCCTCTCGTTCCATGGCTGTAATATTGTCCGGGTGTACCTGCAGGGAAAGCTTATCCTCTACATCGAGAACCTTTAGAAGTAATGGGAACTGCCCTCTGTAGTACTGGAAGATATTTTCACCAATGGCATCTCCCATATAGGTATCTACAAACTCCTCCAATGAGTTCTCCGCAAAAAAACCGTTCTCAACAATAGAACTGTCATTTATCATTCCCGATATCTCCCAGCTTTCGCCAATAGGTTCCTTACCAGTAAGACCCGGATAGTCCTCTGAGGAAAATTCGATATTCAGTATCTCTTTGATTCTGTTGCCACCCCATACCTTTTCGTGCGGTTCGGAGATGAATTGTAGCGGATATAGTTTTGTGTTGTTCATGTTAATTTTTTTTTGCTGTGGGAAAAAGCTCTTTGCCACAAGAGAGTTTTCTGTTCAGGTAGTAGAACAGGAGGACTGTAACGATGGCCGATACAGTTACAAGAACAAGGTAAGATTCTCCTCCTGCATACTCTTTCATTATCTCTTTTAGGAAATTGTCAGACATGCTGTACTCCGGGAACAGTTTGGCTGTTACTACAGATGTGCCGTTTGTTATAAAGTGCATTAAAATGGTAAGCCAAAGGTTGTGTGTGCGCCAGTAGATCCATCCCAATGCCAATCCAATTATAAAGGCAGGGAGGGCTTGCCAAGGATTAAAATGCATTACACCAAAGATTACGGCACTTATGATTATGGCCTTTGTGCCCCCTAAATGATATATCAGGCCTCTCTCAATAAATCCTCTAAGTAAAAGCTCCTCTAATAGCGGTGCTGCAACTACTACTGCAATTATCTGGCTTGCAGAGCCGTTTATAAGGGATTGTAACAGCTCTTTAAAATAATCGGGCATGGACATCCACGATATAAGCGGATCTGTTGCAATCTGCAGGAAGAGGGTGAGCAGTGTTACGGTAAAAAAAAGGGTAAATGTCCCTAATCTCCCGTTGTCTGCCTTAACAATTGGAACCTCTGTAAATTTTCTCTTTTTGCCAAGCAGGAGCAGATAGATGAAAGGGGGGATGATTGTAATAATGTATATGAGAAGCTGGTCAGATTCTCTGCCTGTAGGGAAGAGTATAAGTGCAACACTTATAAACAACCCAAATGCAATGTACACCACCAGGGTTATCCAACTCTGTGTAAAGTTGGGTAATGAGTGTTTTGCATCTGTTGCCATAGCACCTGTCAATTGCCGTAAAACATTGAAGGCTTTCATAGAAATCTTTATAAACAAATCTTTGTAAAGTGATGCTGCTTTTTTATCTTTGCATCTGTCAAAATTTCTGCATCCATCAAACGGTTAGATGAAAACGCAACCCAAAAATAGACAAAAAATATTAAAATTATTAAGGAACAAGTATCTTATTGTTGCTGTTGTTGCTTTGGTCTGGATTCTTTTCATGGATTCAAACAGTATCTACAGCTGGTTGCGAGACCGCAGGCTTGTAAAGAGTCAGGAGTTGCAAAAGGAGTATTTCCGCTCCGGAATAAAGAACTTGGATGAGAAACTGCAGGAGTTGTCCTCCAATAAAGACAGTCTCGAAAAATTTGCCCGCGAGGAGTATCTGTTCCATGAGCCTGATGAGGATATATATATTTTCCCCCAACAGAAATAGCTCTGCCAAAGACTATTAACACCGGCTCTAAGCCATATAATACTCATTGTCCTCGTTTTTCTCTCTCAACTACCAATTGTAAACAGCTCTGTCAGATAAGGTTAAGCAGCGTTGGATAGTCGTATGTAGGTGCAATGTCATACCCTTTGCGGAACGGATTGTAGTAATACTGGTCTATTCCAAAGTCTCTTGCTCCATAGATATCGTTGGTAAGGTCATCTCCAACCATGAGTGTTTGGCTCTTTACTCCACCCAGCGCGTTGAGTGCCGCCATAAAGATGTTGGGATGCGGTTTCAGGTATCCTACCTCCTCAGATATTATATATGCATCTATATACTCGCCTATTCTCGAATTTGCCAATTTCCTGTATTGCATCTCGGCAAAGCCGTTGGTAATTACAGCTATCTTCTTTCCCCTCTCATGCAGGGTTCTCAGAACAATGTCTGCTCCCGGTTCCAGGATTGTCTCTGTTACCATCTGCTCAACGTATGCAACGGTGAATTTATCCGACAGCCTCTTTAATTTTTTATAATTGGCAGGGAACTCATTAACCGGTGTGCCATCCTCTGTTTCATGCTTAAAGTAGCTTTTGAAGGTGTGCAGAAACCGCAGCGATCTTAGCATCTCTTTGGTTATCTCTCCTGCCTCATACCTCTGCCAAAGATGTTTGTTTATAGTCTCGTACCTCTTTACAAATTCATCTTTATCTGTAATGCCAAAACGTTCCCCAACAAAGAAATGATCTAACAGTTTGCATATAGCACTATGGGCATTTTTGTCAAATGCCCATATAGTTCTGTCAACATCAAAAAGGAAGTAATTGTAATTTTTGCCAAGCATTAATGATTATTTAGTATAAGAGTCTATCATTCTGTTAATTGCTCTTCTGCAAACAGGGCAGAAATCTTTTGCCGAGTTGCTTTTCATGCGGCAGTTCTCTCTTGGACGGAAAATCCCTTTTGCCATATATCCGCCACCTTCATACAATCCTACCTCATCCTTGCCAACCATATCTTCCCACTTCTCGGCAAAATTTACCTTTGTTGTAATGTTGGCCTCCCAAGGTTCGAGGTTGAGATTGTAAAAATCCTCGTAAGATGTCTCTGAATCGTAGTACTCGTCTGCAAGACCGGCAAAGCTGTGACCAAACTCATGTACAAAGACCTCCGACTCATATTGGTGGTCGCTCATGCTGAGACCGTAAAAATTATAGATGCCTCCACCTCCGTATGTATTGGTGTTTACAATGACATATATTGCATCGTAAGGTGCATTGGAAGCAAGTTTACAGACATCTGTCTGATTAGGTGCGGTAAGGTATCTGTCTGTCCTGAATGTGTAGAAGTTTGAATTTGCAGCAGTGTTTTTCCAGATGTCCAGATGAGGGAAGTCTGTTCCGCTATCTTGGCTCTGTGATTCTACCGCCCAGATGTTAAAGTCGTTTTTACGGCTTTTGTATGGTTCCATTTCAAAGAGATAGCCCATAAATTTTGCTGCATCTTTTCTAAACTTGTCCATCTCACCCTCTGTGTAACCCTCTGCCACAAACAGCAGATCTACCTTTTTAGAACAGTCTCCGTTGTAAAGCAGGGTGTCTACCTTAAAATTATTATCGGGAAGTGTGCATATAAGCTTGTCATTTGGGTCTATCTTAAATGTGGCAAGTTCCTCAAACTTACCTGTTTCCTTTTTTCTCTCGCTTATCCTTATTGTTACAGGGTCTTGGGGATATGGTATTACGTAAGATGAATTAAAGGCTTTCTTTGTCTCCTTGGCCTCTGCTGTTGTGCGCCACTCCTGAAACAGGGTGTTAAACCCCTTTGAGAATATTACAACATTGTTTTTTGATATTACCTCCAAAAAATACTCTCCATACTCAAACGGATCTGCAAGTATTGTCTTTGAACCGTTCCACTCTACCTCCTTGGATATGTTGCCAAGAAAAACATCCTGCCTTGCAGCGTCACCTGCAAAGACAAAATCCAATCTCATTCTGTATGGGGTAAAATATTTATCATAGTCTACGTGTATTCTGCTTTGTCCAAAAAGAGAAGCTGCACATAGAATAAAGGTTAGAAATCCTGCTGTTTTTTTCATGCCTGTATATTTTTAATTATCTGTTTCCCGATAGATTTATTTTCCAACATAGTTTTGCGGTGTAACGGACAAGAGCTCCTCCTTTACAGAATCCGATACGTTAAGTCCCTTTATGAAAGAGGCAATGCTCTCCCTGTTTATGCCGCTATGTCCGCGGGTAAGTTCTTTTAAGGTCTCATAGGGGTTAGGGTACCCCTCTCTTCTTAGTACTGTCTGTATTGCTTCTGCCACAACAGCCCAGTTGTTCTCCAGGTCCTGCTCCAGTCTCTCGCGGTGCAGAATGAGCTTCCCAAGCCCTTTGGATAATGATTTTAAGGCAATCATGGAGTGGGCAACGGGAACTCCAATGTTTCTTAGAACGGTTGAGTCTGTAAGGTCTCGCTGCATTCTCGACAGCGGTAGTTTTAGGGCAAGGTGTGTGAATATTGCATTTGCAACTCCAAAGTTGCCCTCTGCGTTTTCAAAATCTATTGGATTTACCTTATGCGGCATTGCAGATGAACCAACCTCCCCGGCTTTTACCTTTTGCTTAAAGTAGTCCATTGAGATGTATGTCCAGACATCCCTGCACAGATCTATAAGGATTGTGTCTATTCTCTCCATGTTCTGGAAGAGGGCTGCAAGGTTGTCATAGTGTTCAATCTGGGTAGTGGGATAGGAACGTTTAAGCCCAAGTCTGTTCTCTACAAAATCTGCTGCAAAGTTGTTCCAATTGACATTAGGATAGGCAAAATTATGGGCGTTCATATTTCCTGTAGCCCCTCCGAACTTGGCTGAATATGGTATTGTTTTAAGCATCCTCAGCTGTTCGTTTACTCTTGCTACAAATACGTAGAACTCCTTTCCTAATCTTGTTGGAGAGGCCGGCTGTCCGTGGGTGTGTGCCAGCATAGGGACATCCCCCCACTCTTCAGAGATATGTTCAAGGGTCTCTATAACCTCATTTAAAAGAGGTTGCCAACACTTCTCAATTCCCTCTTTTAGGGAGAGTGGGACTGCCGTGTTGTTTATGTCTTGTGATGTAAGTCCAAAGTGAACAAACTCTTTGTATCTGGAGATGTTCAGCTCTTCAAAAGCCTCTTTGATGTAATATTCAACAGCTTTTACATCGTGATTGGTAATCTTCTCCGTAGCCTTTACCTTTTCTGCATCTTGTGGGGTGAATGTCTCATACAGCCTTCTCAGTGCTGCAAATTTTGTTTTGTCAAAGTCTGCAAGCTGCGGCAAAGGGAGTTCACACAGTGCTATAAAGTACTCTACTTCAACTCTTATTCTGTATTTTATAAGGGCGTATTCAGAAAAATAGTCTGCAAGGTGCTCAACTTTGTCTTTGTAACGACCGTCAATTGGCGTAATGGCTGTTAATCGGTTCTCTATCATAAACGGATAATCTGTTAAAAATGCAAAAGTAGCAAAAATCCAACATGTTTTTATACATTTGCCGGTATAACAGATAAAGGTGCGGATATGAAAGAGTTAATGGGAATACTTAATGTTAATAATGAGTCGTTTTTTGCAGGTAGCAGGTGTACCGATGCAAAGATGGCGGTAGAGAGAATGGAGATGATGTATGAGCAGGGGGCAGATATAATTGACCTTGGCGGATGTTCTACCCGTCCCGGTTCTATCCCTGTAAGCAGGGAGCAGGAGTGGGAGTATCTTAAGCCTGTGCTCTCTGCTATTCCTTGCAACAGGCCGTATAAAATATCTATAGATACGTTTTACAGTAGAACGGTGGAGCTTGCCTATGATACTATAGGGGAGTTTATTGTTAATGATATTTCGGCCGGAGAGGATGATTCAGACATGCTGCCTGTTGTGGGGAGGCTTAAGCTGCCCTATATTGCTATGCACAAGAGGGGGACGCCATCTACCATGCAGCAGATGTGCAACTATCCAAACGGTGTTGTGAATGAGGTGATAAGATATTTTAGAGAATTTGAGGAGAGGGCTGCGGAGTGTGGTATTACAGATTATATGATAGACCCGGGTCTCGGTTTTGCCAAGACTATTGAACAGAATTATGAGCTGCTTTGCAGTACGGGGAGGATAAAAAGGGAGTTGGGGCGAAAAATGCTTATTGGGCTGTCTCGTAAGGGGATGATATGGAAATTGTTGGGTACCAACCCAAATGAGGCTCTTTGTGGTACGGTGGCTCTTAACCTTTTAGCTCTTGTCAGGGGGGCAGATATTATTAGGGTTCACGATGTTAAAGAGGGGGCGGAGACTGTAAAATTGGCTCACGCTGTGATTGAAGCTGACAAATTTTGCGGAAGTTTGCATATTTGATTAATTGTTAGTAGTTTTGCAGCGGAAAGGAAAGTGTAGAGAGCCCGCCTCAGAGGAGGTAGGCTCTTTTTGTTAAAAACATGGATGTATGACAAAAGAGGATATTTCAAGGGCTATTGCAGATTATCTAAGCTCTCACAACCTGTTTCTTGTTGATATTATTATCTCTAAGGATGATGATATTGAGATTACGATTGAGTCTAAAGATGCTGATGTAAAGATTGATAATTGTGTAGAGATAGATCATATTGTTTCTGCTGCGTTTAATAGGGATGTTAATGATTATTCGCTTACTGTAACATCGGCAGGATTAGATCAGCCTTTTAAGGTGCCGGGGCAGTATGAGAAATTCAAGGGTAAAGAGGTGGAGCTTGTTGTAAAGCAACTTGGAGAGGAAAATGAGGGGATAAAGAGGGGTGCCGGCGGTAAGATAACAGGTTCTATTCTGTCTGTGGCTGAGACCGGAATTGAGGTCTCTGTAACGGAGAGGGTTAAGAATCCGGGGGAGAAAAAGGGCAGGGAGGTTACGAGATCTGTCTTCTTTGCTTTTGATAACATAAAGAGCTGCAGGCCTGTTGTAAAGTTCAAGTAGTGGCTGTTAAGCTGCTTTTGCCGGGAAAATTTGAATGAAAGATGTAAAATATGTTTGTGGGTAAAGATTGAATAGCAGGGTAAAACAGTATTTATCGGGAAGAAAAATAAAAATTAAAATATATACAATCAAATATGGAAGGGCTAAATTTAATAAGCACGTTTGCGGAGTTTAAAGAGACCAAGAATATAGACCGCGCTACTATGATGAGCGTTTTGGAGGATATTTTTAAAACTCAGCTTGCAAGAATGTATGGCAGTGCTGATAACTTTAATGTTATTATAAACACAGACAGAGGGGATGTGGAGATATGGAGGAACAGGACTGTGGTTGAACATGTTGAGGATCCTAATACGCAGATCTCAAAGGAGGAGGTAGATAAGATAGATTCTTCGTTCGAGATTGGGGATGAGTATGCAGAGGAGGTGAAATTGGAGTCTTTTGGAAGAAGGGGTATTCTTAATTTAAGACAGAATCTGCAGGGTAGGATAATGGATATTGAGAAGGCTAATCTGTATAATCTTTATAAGGATAAGTTAGGGGAGATTATTATTGGGGAGGTTTATCAGGCGTGGAAAAAGGAGGTTTTGGTTATGGATGAGAATGATAATGAGCTGCGTCTGCTTAAACAGGATCAGATTCCTACAGATAATTTTAGAAAGGGGGATACTGTAAAGGCTATTGTTGATAAGGTTGAGATGAAGAATAACAATCCTGTGATTCTGCTGTCGAGAACCACTCCAAAGTTTTTGGAGAGATTGTTTGAGCAGGAGGTGCCGGAGATTTTTGATGGCCTTATAACTATTAAGAAGGTTGTGAGGATTCCGGGTGAGCGTGCAAAGGTGGCTGTTGAGTCTTATGATGACAGGATAGATCCTGTAGGCGCATGTGTAGGTGTAAAGGGTTCAAGGATTCATGGTATTGTAAGGGAGCTTAGGAATGAGAATATAGATATAATAAACTGGACAACCAATACGCAGCTGCTTGTGCAGAGGGCGTTGAGTCCTGCAAAAATCTCCTCTATTAAGGTATCCGAGGAGGATGGTAAGATATATGTTTCGCTTAAACCGTCTGAGGTGTCTCTTGCCATTGGTAAGGGGGGAAGCAATATAAAACTTGCAAGTGAATTGGTAGGGAAAGAGATAGAGGTATTCAGGGAGCTTGAAGAGGAGGAGGAGGATGTTCTGCTTACAGAGTTCTCCGATGAGATTGAACAGTGGGTTATAGATGCTCTTAGAAATATAGGTTGCGATACTGCAAAGAGTGTCCTTGCGCTCTCTGTTGATGATATTGTTAAACGTGCAGATCTTGAGGAGGAAACTGTAGAAGAGGTTCAGAAGATTTTGAGGGCTGAGTTTGAGGACGAGGGTAAATAATTAATAAAAAAGGGGGATAATATGGCAGAAAAAGAGAGTATAAGAATAAGTAAGGTACTGATAGAGTATAACATTGGACTTAACACCTTAAGGGAGTTCCTTGGTAAGAAGGGTATTACCATAGATGCAAATCCTAATGCTAAATTGGATGGCGATACTTATGCGTTGGTTGAGAAGGAGTTTAAGAAGGAGCAGATAGTTAAGGAGGAGAGCAAGAAGGTTGCCATTAAGGTTAAGGATATTACTCAACCTAAGGAGAAGGAGCATGATGAGGAGGATGAACCTGTTAAGGAGGTTATTATTAAGTCAAATATAGATGAGGTGGTAAAAGGCCCTAAAATTTTGGGTAAGATAGATTTAGGTATTAAACAGCAACATACGGTTGTGCCGCAGCCGCAACCAAAGCCTGCTCCTAAGCCGGAGGTGAGAGAGGAGGCTAAGAGTGAGATTCCTGCAATGACTGAGAAGAAAGTTGAGGCAGAGAGTGTTAAGAAGAATGTTGTTGCTGCCGCTTATGAGCATGAGAATAAGTTGAAAGAGGAGCCTGTTAAAGAGATGGATAGTGTAAACTCTGTTAATAATCCCCCTAAACAGCAGAATATTAATCCAAACCATATAACCGGCAGCCAATTCTCAAATAATGGCAGACCTAATGACAAGCAGAAGGTGCAGGAGGAGAGACCTCGGGATAAAGTTCAGCAGCAAAAGCCTGTAGAGGAGAGTGTGCAGCATATTGAGACGGTGGTTGAGAAGCTGACAGGCCCTAAAAGTGTAGGTAAGATAGATCTTACCCAGTTTAACAAGGGTAAGTCGTCACCTGATGCAAAAAACAATAAAGGGAAGCGGGAAAGGATTCATAATCAGAAGGTAAAGGTAGATGTTGCCAAGGTTGCAGGGAAGAATCAGAACAAGGATAACAGGGACAGGAACAAGAATCATGGCAATGTGCAGAATAATAACGGGCAGAATAATCAGGGAGGCAAGAAGGGAAAGTTTAATGATGGCGGCAAGAGGAAAAAATCTGATTTCAAGCCTGTAAAGCCTGTAGAGGTAGATGAGGATGCAGTACAGAGACAGATTAAGGAGACTTACCTTAAGATGATAGAGGGCAAGGGTAAAACCAAGGGTTCTAAATATCGTAAGGAGAAGAGGGAGCTGAATTCTCAGAAGATGATGGAGGAGGTTGAATTGGAGCAGAGGGAGAGCAATGTACTTAAAGTTACAGAGTTTGTTACTGTGAATGACCTCTCTGTAATGATAGATGTACCGGTTACCAAGGTTATAGGGGCTTGTATGAATCTGGGTCTTATGGTCTCTATAAACCAGAGATTGGATGCAGAGGCCCTGGTTCTGGTTGCAGAGGAGTTTGGCTATAAGATAGAGTTTGTAACGGCAGAGATACAGGAGGCAATAGATAGTGAGAATGAGGCAGACGCCCCAGAGGATCTTGTTGAAAGACCGCCTATTGTTACTGTAATGGGACATGTGGATCATGGTAAGACCTCTCTGCTTGACCATATCAGAAAGACAAATGTCATTGCAGGCGAGGCTGGCGGTATTACGCAACATATTGGTGCATATAATGTAAAGTTGCCTACCGGCAGGCGCATTACATTCTTGGATACTCCGGGACATGAGGCGTTTACGGCAATGCGTGCACGTGGAGCCAAGATTACAGACCTTGCTATCATTATTGTTGCAGCGGACGACGCCATAATGCCGCAGACTGTTGAAGCTATTAACCATGCACAGGCAGCCGGTGTTCCAATGATATTTGCAATAAACAAGATAGACAAGCCAGGTGCAAATCCGGAGAAAATAAAGGAGCAGTTGGCTAATATGAATATACTTGTTGAGGATTGGGGCGGAAAGTATCAGTGTCAGGAGATTTCGGCAAAGCAGGGTACGGGTGTAGATGATTTGTTAGACAAGGTGCTGCTTGAGGCTGATCTGCTTGAACTTAAGGCTAATCCTAACAAACGTGCAATTGGTACTGTAATTGAATCTTCATTGGATAAGGGTAGGGGATATCTTGCTACCATTTTGGTTCAGGAGGGTACGCTTAGAGTTGGAGATGTGATGTTGAGCGGTTGCTATACCGGCAAGGTAAAGGCAATGTTCAATGAGAGAGGACAAAAGGTTACTGAGGCAGGTCCATCTACTCCTGTCTCTATCCTTGGTCTTAACGGTGCGCCTACTGCAGGTGAGAAGTTCAATGTCTTTGAGGATGAGAGGGAGGCCAAGGAGATTGCAAACAAGAGGGAGCAACTGTTGAGAATACAGGGCTTGCGTACTCAGAAACATATTACTCTTGAGGAGATTGGACGTAGAATAGCTATTGGCAATTTTCAGGAGCTTAATATTATCATTAAGGGAGATGTGGACGGTTCTATTGAGGCGTTGTCTGATTCGCTTATCAAGCTCTCAACAGAGGAGATTCATGTAAATGTAATCCATAAGGCAGTTGGAGCAATATCTGAGTCCGATGTTCTTTTGGCTGCTGCATCTAACGCCATTATTGTTGGTTTCCAGGTAAGGCCTTCTGTAAGTGCAAGGAAGTTGGCAGAGAAGGAGGAGATTGAGATAAGGCTCTACTCTGTTATCTATGATGCTATAAATGAGGTTAAAAGTGGTATTGAGGGTATGCTTGCTCCGGAGGAGAAGGAGGAGGTTACGGCTACCGCAGAGGTTAGGGAGACCTTTAAAATATCTAAGGTTGGTACAATTGCTGGATGTATGGTTAAGGAGGGTAAGCTGACGAGAACGGCCAAAGTTCGTATAATTAGGGATGGCATAGTCGTTTACACTGGCACTTTGGGTTCTTTAAAACGATTTAAGGATGATGTTAAGGAGGTTGCATCAGGGTATGACTGCGGTCTTAACATTGAGGGTTACAACGATATACATATTGGAGATGTTGTTGAGGCTTACCAGATTGTTGAGATAAAGAGAACTTTATAGGTGCAGTTTTATGCCGTACTCCGGGCAATGAGTTGGACAAGGAGGTCTGTTGCAGACATTCTTGTCCAACTTTCTTTTTGTTAATTATGGTATAGTATGATATATTTTCTGAATTTGGGATAATTGACTTTTTTTAAATAATAGGAACTTTGCACAAAACTTAGCGTCCTGTTGCTGTGAAAATAGTATTAGATCCCAATTATAGTAATATAAAAGCGTTTTTAGATAATCTTGTCTCTCCGGGTTGGTTTGAACACAATGGCAAAACCGTTCACGCAGGACGTAATGTAATAAAACAGTTTTGTGTAGAGGGGGTCTCTCTTGCCGTAAAGTCTTACGGACATCTGTCTCTTGTAAACAGAATTATATATGGTGTATTGCGTAAGAGCAAGGGGCAGCGTTCATACGAGTATGCAAAAAAGCTTGTTGCCTTGGGTATAGATACGCCTAAAGGGGTGGCTTATATAGAGCGACGCAAAAATGGGCTGTTGAGTGAATGTTATTTTGTATCTCTATATTCTGATTTCAGTTCTTTAAAGGATGCAGCGGAGCTGTTTCCCAATAATATAGAGGGTACACAGCTCTTGGATGAGTTTGCTGCTTTTCTTGTAAAGATACATGATGCTGGCGTGGTTCATAAAGATCTGAACATAAGCAATATACTGTATAGTGTTAATGCAAACGGCAATGATGGCGATAGTGCAGTCAATAGTGCAACGAATAGTGGAAAATACCGTTTTCAGGTTATTGACACCAATAGAATGAAGTTTTACAGGCATATTGGTATGTACAAAAGACTCCACACCATAAGGAGGCTCTCCTGCAAGCCGGAGGCCTTTGTCTATATCTTAAGAAAATATGCAGAGGAGGCCAACCGCAATCCCGTTAATGTAGAACTCAAAGGGATAATATCGAGGCTGCTTTTTGAGCAGAGACAACAGTTTAAAAGGGAGCTGAAAAACAGACTAAGAAAATAGGCTTGCAAATAGCATAGGCTACATTTGCCTATTTTTCAAACGGGTTTTCTGCTGCATAAACTCCATATCCTGCCTTCATCTCGGCCGTCTGCAAAACTGCATTTCTGCCAGATTTTACACCTGCGGCTGCTGCAGAGACTGTTGGCAGATCAGGAAAGTTCCCGGTTGCAATCTTTTTAAGGCATGCAACAACAATCTCGTCGCTGTCCCAATCTGTGTTAGGATGGTCTGCCCTGTAGTTATCGGGAGTGAGACCGGAATCGTAATCACCTTGTCCTAACGAATTTACAGAGTAGAAGCAGATTGGCAGAAAGACGTAATACGGAACAGTGGCTTTTTCCGGATATTGAAGTACGTACATGCCGTTGGGCTTTCCGTATGTTGTCTGTCCAACCTGAATTATATTCATTAGCGGCTTTAGTCCGTTAATGATAATCTCGCTTGCAGAGGCTGTACCTTTACCGGTAATGACATATATATCACTGAGATCTAATGATTCTGATGTTCTTTCTATTACGGAGATGGTGCTCTGTTCATTGTCCCATGCAGAATGTTTTGAGTTGTGTTTTCTTTTTACAAGGACTTTGCCGTCACATCCGCGGTTGGCTATTAGGGAGGCTAACAGGTCCGATGCCTTGGTGCTACCGCCACCGTTGTACCTTAGGTCTAAGATAAGATGTTCTGCTCCCGACTGTTTTACTGCTGCTACGGCAGCTTCTACCTCTTTAAGCATGTTCTGGTTGAATGAAAGGTAGTTGATATAGCCAACAGGTTGGTTTAACCAGCTGTAATCTGAGTTGTCAAAAACTTTGGCTATAAGTACAGATGTGGCTTGAATGGAACTTTTGCTAATATGTATAACTTTTTCGTTGCCCTCGGTATCTCTAAATGTAAATGTATTGTTATCTTTATTGAATTCTGTATTGAAGAGATTGTTTTTGATAAGGGTATTTACATCAACTCCGTTTATCTTCTCAATGGCCCATCCACGTGTAACGCCCGCCTTGTCAAACGGGGAGTCTTTGTATACATACCTTATATAAACGGTATAGTCTTTATAGTACTCCACTGCCTGACCCAATGAAGCACCGTATGATGTATATACTCCTGTCTCCTCTGCTATGAAGGATTCTCCGTCTGTCATCCAGCTCCATCTGTCCTTCTCAACTAATGATTCGTCAAAGAATTTGTAAATATCGGTATAATTCAAGTAATTGGGATAGGGAGCCGTCTCGTTCCAGAAGTACAGTTCTTTCATCATCTCCTGTATATACTTCATCCCCTGCTGTTGCGAACTCAATTCTATATAAGATTCCTTCTTCTCTTTTTTGCACGATGCAAAACATACGGCCGCAACAGCCAAAATAACTGTAAATCCCAATCTAAGTCTGTTCATATCCTTTAAATAGAAATAATAATTATTTATTTTTTCAAAGACGACAAGTCTGTCAGTGCCTCAAATATAGCAATTATTGTTAAATTTGTATTCATCAAACAGCAGGAGTTAATTCTGCTTCTTTAAAACTGTGATATAAACTATGGAAAGTTTTAACGAAATCATTAAATCAGTCTCTGATTTTCTGTGGGGATGGCCGTTGATCATCCTTCTTTTGGGCACTCATATCTTTCTTACAGTGCGTCTTAGATTTCCTCAACGGAAAATATTGAAAGCTATAAAGTTGTCTGTTACTCCCGATAGGGAGAGCAGCGGAGATGTAAGCCCGTTCCACACCTTGGCAACAATGCTTGCTGCAACAATAGGAACCGGCAATATTATAGGGGTGGCAACGGCAGTAGCGCTTGGCGGGCCTGGCGCAGTGTTCTGGTGCTGGCTTACAGGTGTTCTTGGAATAGCCACCAAGTATGGAGAGGGGTTGCTTGCCATAAAATATAGGGTAAGGACATCGGACGGTACCATGTTGGGAGGTCCTATGTATGCCTTGGAAAGGGGTCTTGGAATGAAATGGCTTGCAATATTGTTCTGTATCTTTACAGCTTTGGCTGCATTTGGAATAGGAAACACCGTACAGGCAAATGCTATATCTACATTGCTGTCTGAACCAAATATTCTTGGTAACGGGACTGCCGGTATTCCAACATATATATCGGGACTTGTAATGGCCGGCCTGGTTGCCCTTGTAATAATCTTTGGGGTTAAAGGTATAGCAAAGGTATGCGGAGTCTTGGTGCCGTTTATGGCTGTGTTTTATGTCTGTGGCTGTATTGCAATACTCTGTGTTAACCATACCTACGTTTGGGATGCACTTGTACTTATTGTTAAATCTGCATTCAATCCTGCAGCGGCAGGCGGTGGTTTTATAGGGGCATCTGTAATAATGGCTGCAAGATTTGGAATTGCAAGAGGGCTCTTCTCCAATGAATCGGGATTGGGGTCTGCCCCTATCATGTCTGCGGCAGCTCAGACCCGTAACCCTGTAAGGCAGGCTCTTATCTGCTCTACAGCAACGTTCTGGGATACCGTTGTAATCTGTCTGTTAACAGGGTTGGTTCTTGTGAGCAGTATTATTGCTCATCCCGATATCAGCTACTTGGATGGTGCAAAACTTACGCAGGTCTCATTCTCAAAAATACCTTATATAGGAACCCCCATTCTAACCGTAGGTCTCATAACCTTTGCTTTTTCAACCATATTGGGATGGAGCTATTATGCAGAGAAGGCAATTGAATATCTCACCGGCAAAAGGATGATACGCTATTATAGAATAATCTGGATTGTTCTCATATATGTAGGCTCTGTGGTAGATCTTACGCTTGTCTGGAATTTGGCCGACATAACAAATGCTCTTATGGCAATTCCAAACCTTCTGTCACTGATTCTGCTTAGCGGAGTTTTAGTTTCGGAGACAAGATACTACCTTTGGGACAACAGACTTGATGAACATGCACACGAGGAGATACCGGATAGATAATGATATACAGGCTCAAGTGGTTGCCGTTAGTCGGCAATCATTTGGGCATCCTTGTTCCATGCAAGTTTCTTATATGCAGCAGTAAGTACTGTGTTCTCCTCCGTTATATAGGATGCCAGACCGCAGGTTTTTGATATCTTTACATTAAGGAAATATTCAGTGGCATTCTTGTATATGGTAATGTTGCTCAGAGCCTGTTGCAGTGTGGTAAAGTCCTCTCCGCCTCCAGAAAGAACCTGCATAAAGTCTTCAAAATCAAAAAACCAGTGCTTGCTCATCCTGTAATAACGCTGTATACGGCCCCTCTCTATATTAGATATGTTGTCTCTGTACTTGTCAAATATTGTCTTGGCTGCTGCAGCCACGGCATCTATACCACTTGTCTTAAAAACTCCTACAGTGGCGCTTTTATAATCACCGCTCATATTGTTGTAGTGGTTGTAATAGGTCTCTGCTATTCCCCTTGCATTTACACTCTCCTCATACATGTAGCTGACAATCTCCCTATATGGGAACCCTTTTGCCAACACCTCGGCCGGTGATGCTATAAAATAATCTGTAACATCCTTTAGCTCATACAGAACCTCTATTCCCCCCATAAGACAGGCATCAAACATTATGAACTCTAACTTGTAAGGAATATTATTGGCCATATCGGTAATCTCCATCTCAACCAATGTAGACCCGTCTGTATCGGTCTCGGAGCCAAAAGATTTTACCATGTGGGCATATGGATCAACTTCATTGAGGCTCATTTGGCAGGCAGCTGTTCCAGAGTAGGCTGTAGGGTTTGGAGGGTAGCCAACCTGTTCCGTGAGAGGATAACACCAACCCGTATTTCTCTGCCGGGCATAATGTCTTTACAATGTTGAGCACATTTTTCAGAGTGGTTGAGTTGGCAGAAACCGTAGCCGTAGGGAACTTATACAGGGTATCTGTAACAATCTCTCCGCCATTGGGAGATATCTTTATAAGTACGGGAGACGTTCCATACAGGTGCGAGTAGATGACAAGATTGTCCTCATTTGGAAGATACCCGTTTTTGATACTGTTTATATTTGTCAATATGCTTTCCGATAAATTATTGTTTGCCGCCATATAGAAGAGCACCGTTTTCTTCTGTACCGGTCTTACAGGATCCTCCGGATCTACCCCCTTACAGGAGACCATCAGTTGAACAAGAACCACAAGCAGCAGTATATGAAGTGACTTTATCCTTTTTACAATAATCATATCACAGTTTCTGTTAAAGACTTTATTACACCAACTTAATCTCAACGCCTGCGAGAAGCGTTATATGAGACACAAATATAATACAGTTTACTTAAAAATGAAATACACAGCAAGAATAAGTAGCCCAAAAGCCACAAGGTGATTCCATTTAAGAGCCTCTGTCTGAAAAAATATTATAG
>CAVHKR010000003.1:20370-24232 GCA_963636615.1 Acutalibacteraceae bacterium
AAAAACCAACAGCGAGATGACCTCCTGAATAACTTTTAACTGAACCAGAGAGAACGGCCCTCCAAAGCTGTTGAACCCAATTCTGTTTGCAGGCACCTGACAACAATACTCAAAAAAGGCAACGAACCAGCTTATTAGAATTATACCAAACAGACCAAGTTTAGGCAGCAGCCTGTCTGTGTGAAACCTCAGATGCCCATACCAGGCCAATGTCATGAATGTGTTTGAAATAACCAAAAGTACTACAGTAATTAATCCTCTGCCCATTTTATAACCGTTTACTACTATAAATCAGTATGCACCTCTTTATCTTACCAAGAAGCTGCTTTTACGAAAATTCCACATAAGTAAGTGAACCATCTCAGAACAGTTTTTCAATTCAACCAAAAAAGGCACAGAAAGCGCGCAAAGATAATCATTATATGGCCAATCCTTAAAAAGCTATTTAAGATTTTGTTCAAATGTCGCATCTGCTTTTCTGATTGGAATGCAACAAGATAGCTGTTGTTGGTGTAATAATTATAAAAAAAATCATAAATTTGTCTCACTAAAACGGCTTATTATGAAAACGAACAGCATTTTAACATTTCTTGCAGGAGCAGCCCTTGGGGCAGGCCTTGCCATTTTGTTTGCACCGCGCAGCGGAGAGGAGACAAGGAGAAGGATTAGGGAGAGGGCAAATAAGGATTACAATTCTGTAAAGGAGAGAATCAATACAGCAAAGCAAAAGATTAAGGATGGCTTAAATGAGACTGAGGAGGCAGGACTATAACATGGATAACACTTCTTACAAAGATGATGCGGATGTTACCATAATGGGATTCCGCAATGAGGTAAAAGAGTATATAAATTTAAAGGTAGACGAATATAAACTCAGAGGGGTTGAGGGTCTTGCAACTTTAACAGGCAAAGCCATATTCTTTCTTCTGTCTACCATGATTGGGGGCGTTGTACTGCAACTGGCAGGGCTGGCTCTTGCATTGTTGGTATCGCAACTGGTTGGCAACATGGCATTGGGGTTTGCAATTGTGGCTCTTCTTTTTGCTGTTGTGTTGGCTATGCTGTTTGTAGCAAGGAAGCGGTTGTTTGTAAACAGGCTTGTTAGGATGTATATTGGCCTTTTCTTTAAGGAATAGTTAGATTATTGTTAGCATGAAAAAGATTTTTAATAGAGAATCTGGAAGTAATTATCTAAATATCAGTTCTATAGAGGAGCTAAGGTTGGCAAGGACCAAATTGGAGGGGAAGATAAGGGAAAAGGAGCGTGATATATGCGATAATTTTAACGAAGTAGTATATATGCTGAGTCCTGTAAGGATTATGGCAGTAATAAGCTCCAAGTTTGATCTTGTAAGGAATATAGCAGCAGGGATAAGACGTGGCTATGAGTTTATACATGATATAATGGCGGGAGATAGGAAAGAGACTGATATAGAGGATATGGATAATACAGAGAATGTAGCGGATACGGAACAGAAGGATATAGACTAACAAAAAAAAGATATATATGAACTTAATAAAAACTATGCTTGGTACATGCATAATCGGTAGCTCTCTTGCATTTTCGTCATGTAATGAGGAGCAAAAAAACAAAGAGGCGGAGTTTAAGTATATAGCGGAAGAGTTTGCAGATCTGCAGATTCTGCGCTACAGAATTCCTGGATGGGATTCATTATCCCTAAATCAGAAAGCGTATATCTATCATCTTTCCGAGGCTGCAAAATGTGGCAGGGATATATTCTTTGACCAGAACTTTAAATACAACCTAAAAATAAGGAGGGTTATAGAGAATATCATTGACAATTACAAAGGAGATAGAGACTGCAAGGATTTTAATGATTTCCTTGTCTACGCCAAACGTGTTTTCTTCAGCAACGGTATACATCACCATTATGCAGAGGATAAATTCTTTCCCGATTGTTCACAGGAGTATTTCAAAAGCCTGATGGAGGCTACAGGACAGGAGAATCTTACTGCAGAGTTGCTCCCTGTAATTTTTGATCCTGCATTGTACTCACAGAGAAAGTACACCGGCAAAGAGCTTGATCTAATAGAGGCGTCTGCTGTAAACTACTATGGAGAAGGGATTACAAAGGATGAGGTTAACAGATTCTATGCAGAGAAAGAGGTGGCAGATATAAAAGCCGGCGGTTTTAAAGATGGTGTAAACCCAACCCCAATTGCATACGGCCTTAACAGTAAGTTAGTAAAGGAGAACGGTAAGCTTGTAGAGAAGGTGTACAAGGTAGACGGCATGTACAGCAACAGCATTAAGGAGATTATTAAACATCTGCAGGATGCAGCGGCAGTAGCTGAGAATGATACCCAGAAAGGCTATATTACAAAGCTGATAGAGTACTACACTACCGGAGATCTTAAAACATGGGATGAATACAATATTGCATGGGTGCAGGATACAGATTCTCAGGTAGATTTTATAAATGGGTTCATAGAGGACTACAATGACCCTCTTGGAAGAAAGGCTGCTTGGGAGGCATCTATAAATTTTAAGGATATTGAGGCATCCCGCAGAACTCATATCATAAGTGACAATGCACAGTGGTTTGAGGACAACTCACCTGTAGACAAACGCTTTAAAAAGGAGGAGGTTAAAGGGGTATCTGCAAAGGTAATTACGGTCGCATGCCTTGCAGGAGACTGTTATCCCTCTACTCCGATTGGAATAAACCTGCCAAACTCTAACTGGATTAGAAAGGACTACGGTTCAAAATCTGTAACAATAGCCAATATTACAGATGCTTACAATAAAGCTTCGCAAGAGTCACCAAAGAGTATTCTTACAGAGTTTGCGTGGGATGAGGCAGAGGTAGAGATGTGCAAGAAGTTTGGAACACTTACAGATGACCTTCATACAGACCTGCATGAATGCTTAGGTCACGGTTCCGGCAAGTTGTTGCCTGGTGTTCCCGAATCTGCGTTAGGAGAGTATAATTCTGCCTTGGAGGAGACTCGTGCAGACCTGTTTGCCCTTTATTATCTTGCAGATCCAAAATTAGTAGAGTTGGGCATTCTCCCAGATACTACAGCATACAGGGCAGAGTATGCCAACTATATAAGGAACGGTATCTTTACCCAGTTTACAAGAGTGGAGTTAGGCAAGACCAACACCGAGGCTCATATGCAGAACAGAAAGCTGATTGCAGACTGGTGTTATGAGAAAGGGCTTAAAGAGAATAATCCCGATGCTGAAAATGATGTTATTGAGAAGAGGGTAAGAGATGGCAAGACATATTTTGTAATTACAGATTACCACGCTTTGAGGCTGTTGTTCGGCAAATTGTTGGCGGAGATTCAGAGAATAAAATCCGAAGGGGATTTTAAGGCCGGCAAGAACCTCATTGAGACCTATGCAGTACATATAGATCCTGTGCTTCATAAGGAGGTTAAGGCGAGATATGAGACACTTAACCTCAAGCCATACAAAGGATTCATTAATCCTGTCATAACACCTGTTGTTAAAGGAGGTCAGATTGTAGATTATGCAGTAAGCTATGACCAGAGTTTCCTTGACCAGATGATGGAATATGGCAAAAAATACAGCTTTGAGGGGTAATTGATATAGAAAAATAGGATATTTATTGCAAGATTCTGCCATAAAGCGGAGTCTTGCAATATTTTTACACGTATAGCTTTGATATTAAAAAATATATTCATACTTTTGTGGCGGCCGTAGAACAGAGGGTTCAACAATAAATGATGTCTATTTCTCTGTTTAGGTTTTTCTTGAATATTTCTTTTGGCAGGCGTTAAGAAGCTGATTTTTAACGGATGCTTGATAAATTCTCTAATCAGTTGGTTTTTTGAGATTGTTTTGAGCGTTGCCATTATTAAAGAATCAGAA
>CAVHKR010000004.1:0-7153 GCA_963636615.1 Acutalibacteraceae bacterium
AGAGATAATGCCATTACGTATTGTCACAAATATCTGAGGAGAAAAACATACGAACCTGCCCGGATAATAGAGACAATAGGGCGCAGTGCTCAGATTAAAAATATCCAATAATGACAGCGATGTCTCTATTGGGGTACGCACTGTAAGATTTGTTAAAAATGAATTGCCCCGCATAAGGCCGTCCATAACTGTGTCAAATCGCTTTTTATAACGTTCGTACGGTTCGGGGGTGGGGATAATCGAGATCTCTCTGCCTATATCTTCAGATATATTGATGGCAGAAGCATTGGTGGCAGAGGGTGTACGGAACAGCATTTCTCTCTGCAATTTTGGATTTTCTACCAAAAAGCCATTTGTAAGTTCAAAATCGACACCAAACAGAAACTCTTTGCCATTAGAAGCCAAACGATTGATTCTGTCCTTTACCTCAACAGCGTTCATTACATCCATACTCCTAAAAAGTTTCTTATTATCTGCTCTCCGCAATCTGTTAGAAAGGATTCGGGATGAAACTGCAATCCGTGAACATTGTAACTGCCATGAGATAATGCCATTATGCACCCATCATCATCAACTGCCGTAATTTTCAACTGTGAGGGGAGGGTAGTCTTGTCAACTGCCCATGAGTGATAGCGTCCGCACTTTACAGTTTGCCCAACTCCTTTAAATAGATACCTGTCATCTAAAATTCTAACATTGGACTGCACTCCATGCAGTGGAAACTCCTCAGCATAAATTTTACCTCCAAAAGCCTCTGCTATAGCCTGATGCCCCAAACAGATTCCCAGTATGGGTTTATATGGCGCAAACTCTTTTATCAACGGAACAATATCTCCGGCCTCTAAGGGGATGCCCGGCCCCGGAGAGATTATTATTGAATTATATTGAGAGACTTTTGTAAAGGATATCTCATCATTTAACATAATATCTATGTCTGCGCAGCCATCGCATGCCCTGTCTATCAGGTGTTTAAGGTTGTAGACAAACGAATCGTGATTGTCTACAAGCAGTATATTTCTCTTTGTTGAATCCATCCTCTACAAGCTCACCTCTTTTTCAATTGAATAATCCAAATTGTTGTGATCCAGATAGTCTAACAGCTCATTATTTACATCTATCTTAAGTTTTTTAGAAAAGAAATCTGCCGTAAGCTGTTTTTCGTAGTCTACTATTTTAAGGGATAGCATTTTGTGTCCCTTGTTTCTCTTTAGCTCCTTTACAAACCCTTTTCTAAACTCCTCTGTCAGTTTGGGAACCGGAATGTTTATGGTAAAGGTTTTAATGAAATCATCCTTGGTGTTTGCCAATAGTACCATCCTTTTTATTTTCAGTTCACAATCAAGCTGCTGCGGTTTTTCCTCCTCTCTCTTTTTGGCTTCGTCATTCTTTTGGGCAAAATATTTTGGAGTAATCCTGCATTTCATAAATACCGCATTGCCCTCCTCCAAAAACGGCATAAATGTCTCGTAATCTTTGCCAAACAGTCTAAAACTCACACTCCCGTTAAAATCCTCTATGGTAAAATCGGCCCACGGTTTTCCGCTCTTCTGAGAGAATTTTTTTGACACCCCTGTAATGAGTCCCCCCAACATAAGCTCTTTATTCTGAAACTCCGTATTTACCGAGGCATCTTTTGTCATCTGCTCGGCTTCTGTAAGAGAGGCTGTTGTAAAGTTGCTAAGCTCAAACTTAAACATATCTAACGGATGAGCAGACAGATACATCCCAACAAGCTCCTTCTCCTTTTTAAGGAACTCTAACTTGTTGTATTCTCCCGGAACAGGAATTTCTGGAGGGACAGGTTTAAACTCCTCTACATCTCCAAAGAGGGAGTTACCCATATTCACTGCATCTGTCTGTACTTTTACTCCATACCTGCACAGGGCATCTATGAACTGCTCCTCCTTATTGTTAAGTTTGAAGAACTGGTCTCTGTTAATTCCTTCAAATGAGTCAAAGGCTCCGGCATATACAAGCGATTCAACTGTTTTCCTGTTTATTGTACCGGCACCGGCTGCCCTCTCTATAAAGTCGAATACATCTTTGTAAGGTCCGTTCTCCCTTCCTTTAACAATACTGTCTACTACGTTAGCACCTACCCCTTTTACCCCGGCCATACCAAAACGTATCTCCCCCTTTCTGTTAACTGTAAATCGCAGGTCTGACTCATTTACATCGGGACCCAGAACTGCTATACCCATCCTTCTGCACTCATCCATCAGCTTGGTTATCTCATCCATGTTGTTAAGGTTCTTGCTAAGGTTGGCTGCCATGAACTCGGCCGGATAGTTGGCTTTCATGTAGCCTGTCTGATATGCTACCCATGCGTAACAGGTTGCATGGGACTTGTTGAATGCGTATTGTGCAAATGCTGTCCAGTCTTTCCAGATCTTTTCCAATATCTCCTTGGGATGCCCGTTTGCCACTCCTCCCTCAAAGAACTTGGTTCTAAGCTCCATCATCTTATCTATGAGCTTCTTACCCATGGCTTTTCGTAATCCGTCTGCCTGTCCTTTGGTAAAGTTTGCGAGTTTTTGGGATAGCAGCATCACCTGCTCCTGATATACTGTTACTCCGTATGTGTTGGAGAGGATGCTCTCCATATCGGGAAGGTCATACTCTATCTTCTGTTCCCCCTTTTTACGGGCTACAAAGTCTGGGATATAGTCCATTGGACCGGGGCGGTAGAGGGCATTCATGGCTATCAGATCCTCAAACCTGTTTGGCTGAAGCTCCCTTAGCCATTTCTGCATTCCGGGGCTTTCAAACTGGAACACGGCCACCGTATCTCCACGGCTAAAGAGGTCAAAGGTTGCCTTGTCATCTATTGGAATTGCCTCTATGTCTATATCTATTCCTCTGTGCTTCTTTACGTTGCTTACGGCCTCCTTTAGAATGGAGAGGGTTCTTAACCCAAGAAAATCCATCTTTAGCATCCCCACATCCTCTATAAAGCCACCTTCGTATTGGGATACCCACATATCCTCTCCCGTCTCCTTGTCCTTTGCTATGCAGATTGGGATATGCTTGGTCAGGTTATCTCTGCCTATTATAATGGCGCAGGCATGAACTCCTGTGTTTCTTACCGTTCCCTCTAACTTTTCTGCATACTCCAAGGTCTCGTGAACTCCCGGAATAGGAGAGGATTCGTATGCCTGATGTATCTCCGGAACCAACTTAATACAGTTCTCTACTGTAACTTTTACCTTTTTCTCCTCTGTGCCTATAACATTGCCGTTCTCATCTCTCTTCTCAACCTTGTCAGGAGGGAATGAATCGGGGATAAGTTTTGTGAGCCTGTCACTCTCTGCCAACGGTACGTTCTGTATTCTGGCTATATCCTTTATGGCGCTTTTGGTTGCCATTGTTCCAAAGGTAACTACATGGGAAACATGATCTTTTCCGTATTTCTCCTCTACATATTTTAGTACTGTTCCACGTCCCTCATCATCAAAGTCTATATCTATGTCGGGCATGGATATTCTGTCTGGGTTAAGGAAACGCTCAAACAGCAGATCATATTTGATTGGGTCTAAGTTGGTGATGCCTAAGCAATAGGCAACTACAGAGCCAGCAGCCGAGCCTCTGCCGGGCCCTACCCATACTCCCATTCCTCGCGCTGCCTTTATAAAGTCTTGCACTATAAGGAAGTAATCTGGGAATCCCATCTTCTTTATTGTGGCCAACTCAAAATCTATCCTCTCTCGTGTGGCATTGTCTATTGTCTTGTAGTGTTTCTCCGCCCCCTCATAAACCAAATCATGCAGATAATCGTTTGAGTCTGCGTATTTATTTGGAATAGGGAAAAGGGGAAGAACGTGCCCTTTGTCTATTGTGTATCGTTCTACCTTGTCTACAATCTCTATTGTATTTTCTAACGCCTCCAAATGATCTGGGAAAAGAGCCTGCATCTCCTCTGTTGTCTTCATATACTCCTGCTGGGTATATTTCAGACGCTTGGGTTCGTCAAAGTTTACATTGGTGGTAAGGCAGATAAGACGGTCGTGTGCCGGGCCGTCCTCCTTGTTGGTAAAGTGAACGTCATTTGTTGCTATTACTTTAATGTCTAACTCTTTAGACATTTTAAATATCTCTGCGTTAACCTTTTGCTGCTGCGGATATGCCTCTTCGTTATAACCGGGCAATTCTGTTTTATGGAGCATCACCTCAAGGTAATAGTCCTCTCCAAAAAGGTTCTTATACCATTTGGCAGTGTTGTATGCCGCCTCTATGTTGCCCTCTGTAATGAATTTAGGAATCTCACCGCCAAGGCAGGCAGATGAACAGATAATGTTGTTGTGATATTTTTCCAATATCTCGTGGTCTATCTTGGGTTTGTAGTAGAACCCCTCTGTCCAGCCGGTGGATACTATCTTTACAAGGTTGTAATAGCCATCTAAATTTTTTGCCAAAAGGATAAGGTGGTTTGCACTTTGGTCCTCTTTCCCTCTTTTTGCAAAACGCCCCTCCGGATTAACATACACTTCACAACCTACTATGGGTTTAATCTCCGGAAATTCTTTTGCAACCTTAAAGAACTCCTTAACCCCAAACATATTACCATGATCCGTAATGGCAAGTGCAGGCTGACCGTTAGCCTGCACTTTTTTAAAATGTGATTTTATAGAGGATGCGCCATCCAATATAGAATAATATGTATGTACATGAAGATGAGCAAATTGCATGTTTGTAAAAGTTTTGTATCCTCTACAAAAATACAATAATTTTTACGAGTCTAAAAGCCTTTTACAGCTTTGTTCCCCAGCTCCTTTACATTTGTCATACAGAGCTGTTTTACAGTCAAACATTAAAAAGAGACAAGGCTGCGGCCTGTCATTGATTCCGGCTGCTTGATTCCCATAAGGGTTAGAATCGTAGGTGAAATATCTGCCAAGATGCCGTTCTTTACAGATTTTACATCGTTGTCCACTACAATAAACGGTACCGGATTCAGCGAGTGTGCTGTATTAGGGGTGCCGTCTTCGTTTATTGCATGGTCTGCGTTGCCATGGTCTGCCGTAATGAGTACAGTGTAGCTGTTCTTGCGCGCAACATCTACAACCTCCCCCGCCAATATGTCTACGGTTTCAACTGCTTTTTCAATGGCGGTATAAACACCTGTGTGCCCAACCATATCGCCATTGGCAAAGTTAAGGATGATTAGATCCTCTTTCTTTGTATTGAGCACATTTATAAGTTTTTGGGCAACCTCAGGAGCACTCATCTCCGGTTTGAGATCGTATGTTTTAACCTTAGGGGAGTTTACCAATATTCTGTCTTCATTGGCAAATGGGGTCTCCCTGCCTCCATTAAAGAAGAATGTTACATGAGCGTATTTCTCTGTCTCTGCTATTCTCAGCTGCCTTTTTCCGGCTTCTGCAACCACCTCTCCAAGTGTCTGCCTTACATTCTCTTTGTTGAACAGTATCTTTATTCCGGTAAATTTGTCATCGTATGGTGTAAGACAGCAGTAATACAACGGCATTGTCTTCATTTCAAATTCCGGCATATCTGCCTGTGTAAGCACAGAGGTTATTTCTCGTGCCCTGTCGTTTCTGAAATTAAAGAAGACAACGGCATCCCCCTCTTTGAGCAGTCCTATAGGCCTTGAGTCCTCAACTATTGCAACCGGTTTTACAAACTCGTCTGTAATCTCCTCCTTGTAAGATGCTTCCATTGCTTCAACGGCAGATGTGAAATATGCGCCCTTGCCGTACATAAGAAGGTCGTATGCCTCTTTTATCCTCTCCCATCTTTTATCTCTGTCCATTGCGTAAAAACGTCCTACAACAGAGGCTATCTTTCCTGTGCTCCTCTGCATGTGTGCCTGCAACGCCTCTATAAAGCCTTTACCGCTTTTTGGGTCTGTGTCTCGTCCATCCATAAAACAGTGTACGTATACCTCCTTTAGGCCATATTCTGCGGCTATATCTAACATTGCGAACAGCTGATATATAGAGCTGTGTACCCCTCCGTCAGAAAGCAGTCCCATAAAGTGCAGTGCCTTGCCGCTCTCTTTTGCGTAGTCGTAAACAGCTTTTACCTCCGGGTTCTGCAACAGAGTCTTCTCTTTGCAGGCTTTATTTATTTTTACAAGGTCCTGATAAACCACTCTTCCGGCTCCTATGTTAAGGTGCCCCACTTCTGAGTTGCCCATCTGCCCTGCCGGAAGTCCCACATCCTCTCCGCTGGCACTCAGTTGTGAATGAGGGTACTTTGCTATTAAGGCGTCTATGTGCGGTTGTCCCTGGGTATAGATTGCATTTGATTTGTCATGCTTGCCTATTCCCCATCCGTCGAGAATCATTAAAAGTACTTTTTTCTCCATATAATTCTTATTTTTGTCCTCAAATTGAGTTTTTAACAAATCTGTCGGCTTAAGATTGTCGTTTGTTTTCTGCGCCGCAAATTTAGAAAGCAGTTTTGAATTTTTATAATTATTTTGGCAAGTTGCAATAAACGCTGCACCTTAGCACTCAACTTTTAGACAAGTTCATTGTTCTGCTATCGGGATGCTGTTTACCCGCATACTGGTTTGATTTTAGATTAATTATATAAATTATGGGAAAAAGAGATAGGGCTGCCTCAGGCAAGCACGGAAAAACCGAGAGAAAAAGGGATGGAAAGAGGGGAGAAAAGAGGGGCGGAAAGAGAGTTGCTGCTTTGGCAGGGAAAAGAGGAAAAGGTGGATTATCGGGAGGTAAAAAGGGATTAAGGATTGTTGAGGAGGTAACCGGCAGAGTGGCTCTTAACAGGGAGGGTTATGGGTTTGTTATAGTTCCGGATAGGGATTCTGATGTTTTTGTGAGTGCTCCTAAACTGAGAGGTGCACTTAACAATGATACCGTTAGGGTGGGCGTGTATAAAAGTTCTCCACGGAAAGGTAATCTGAAGAGCGAGGGGGAGGTTCTTGAGGTGGTTGAACGTTCTAAAAAGCCTCATATTGGCATATTACAGGTGGTTGGAGATAGTGCATGGGTGATTGTGGAGAGCCGTGCCATGCCATACGACATAAAGGTTACGGGGGGCGATTTCTCTGTTGAAGATAATGGTAAGAAGGTGGCGGTTATAGTAACGGAATGGCGCAGGGGGGAGGATTATCCGAGCGGTAAGATTGTGGATGTGCTTGGAGAACCGGGTGACAATAATACTG
>CAVHKR010000004.1:7163-21097 GCA_963636615.1 Acutalibacteraceae bacterium
GAGATGCATGCTATCCTTACGGAGTATGGACTTCCATACAGATTTCCTAACGAGGTTGAGGATGCTGCTGCAAAGATTCCTGTTGAGATACCAAAGGAGGAGATTGGACGGAGAAGGGATTTTAGGGACACTCTTACCTTTACAATAGACCCGTTTGATGCCAAGGATTTTGATGATGCGTTGTCTTTGAAGCAGTTGGAAAATGGCAATTGGGAGGTTGGTGTGCATATTGCAGATGTAACCAATTATGTTAAGCCGGGAGATATTGTAGATAAGGAGGCGGTTGAGAGGGGGACCTCTGTTTATCTGGTAGACAGGACTATTCCAATGTTGCCGGAGGTGCTCTCCAATAATCTCTGCTCGTTGCGGCCCAATGAGGAGAAACTCACCTATTCTGCCGTTTTTGAGATGACAGATACGGGAAAGGTGGTTAATGAATGGTTTGGGCGCACAGTAATAAATTCTTGCAGGAGGTTTGCTTACGAACAGGCTCAGAAGGTGATAGAAACAGCAGGGGAGAACATTATTGAATATGAATACAAAAAGGTGCCCAATGATATGGGGGAGATGGTAGACACACCTGTTCCTGTTGTAAAAAAGGTTACGGGACGCCGCATAAAGGGGGTCCGCCGTTCTGACAAGGAGGTTGCAATGGCCATTCTGCAACTGCAAAAATTGGCAACTATTCTGCGTAAAGAGCGTTTTGAGGCCGGCTCAATCAGTTTTGAGAGACCTGAGATGAAGGTTATAGTTGATGCCAAGGGCAAGCCCATAGATGTAAAACAGCGGGTAACATCTGAGGCCAACTGGCTTATTGAGGAGTTTATGTTGTTGGCCAACAAGAAAGTAGCAGAGTTTGTAACAAAGAAAATGCGTGTCAAGGAGCCGACTTTTGTTTATAGAGTACATGATTGTCCCGATATAGACAAGATACAGCAGTTGCGCAATTTCATAAAGCATTTTGGCTACCGTCTTACCCCGTCTACAGATCCGCACGAATTGGCGCTTGCCCTTAACAAGCTGTTGGAGAGTATTAAGGAGAAGCCGGAAGCCGGTCCTATTGAGATTCTTGCCCTGCGCTCTATGGCAAGAGCAAAATATACTACAGACAATATTGGGCACTACGGTTTGGGATTTGCCTACTATACCCATTTCACCTCTCCTATACGTCGTCTTCCCGATATGATTGTTCACAGGTTGCTTACCCACTATTTGGATAAGGGCAGATCTGTTAACAAGGAGAAGTATGAGGAGCTGTGCAAGCAGGCTTCAGAAAGGGAGCAGGTTGCAACAGAGGCGGAGAGGAGCAGTATAAAGTACAAGATGGCCGAATATATGCAAGAGAGGGTTGGCGAGGAGTATGAGGGGACCATATCGGGAATTACAGAATGGGGAATGTACGTTGAGGTAGATCCTACAAAGATAGAGGGGATGGTTATGCTCCGCAACATAAAGGAGGATTATTTTGTCTATGACGAGGATACCTTTGCGCTCTACGGCAAGTCTACCCGTAAAAAGTTCATGTTGGGAGATAGGGTTAAGATTAAGGTTGCACGGGTGAACCTTGAGCAGAAACTCATAGACTACGAGCTGATATGGGATCCTCAGTGGAATAAGAAAAAGAAAAGGAAAGGGGCGGCCAAAAAGTAACAGGCCACCCCTTTTAAATGTTTGTCTCCCAACAGCTGCCGTACTATTTGGCAGGAGCCAACTCTATTGTAAAGTGTCTCATTATAGGCAGCTCTTTTGTAATCACATATCCGTGGTTTATCTTCTCGCGTCTGTCATACACATTCTTTACTGCTGCCGCTATGTAGTCCATGTGGTTGTTGGTATAGACACGTCGTGGAATGGCCAATCTTAAAAGCTCCAAGCGTGGGTAACGGTTCTCTCTGGTATCGGGGTCTCTGTCTGCAAGGATGCTTCCAATCTCAACACCTCTTATACCGCCCTCTATATATAGCTCTACTCCCAGGGTCTGCGCTATGAACTCCTCTTTTGGCACATGGGTAAGAATCTTCTTGGCATCCAAAAATATAGCGTGGCCTCCGGCAGGTTTCTGATAGGGCACGCCGTATTCGTCCAATTTTTTGCCCAAATACTCTACCTGTTTGATACGTGTTTCAAGGTACTGGAAATCAGACCCCTCTTTAAGGCCCTGGGCAAGCGCATTCATGTCTCTGCCGGCCATTCCTCCATAAGTGAGGTATCCTTCATACATAATGCTGTACATCTGGCATTTATGCATATCCGCCTCACTGCGGAATGCCACAAAACCTCCTATGTTAAGAATAGCATCCTTCTTTGCAGACATTGTCATATAGTCTGCGTAAGAATAGACCTCGCGGGTAATCTCTCTTATGGATTTATTCTTGAATTCCGGTTCTCTGGTCTTTATGAAATAGGCATTCTCCAAAAATCTTGCAGAATCTATCATAAGTTTTACTCCATATTTTTTACACAGAGCCGATACGCCTCTTATATTCTCCATAGATACAGGCTGTCCGCCGGCGGTGTTGTTGGTAATTGTAAGAACAACTGCCGGAATCTTCTCTTTTGGATTCTCTTTAAGCACCTTCTCCAACTTCTTGAGGCACATGTTTCCTTTAAACGGAATCTCCAGCTCCGTATCTGCCGCCTCATCTATTGTACAATCAATGGCATGAGCTTTTCTGAACTCTATATGTCCTTTTGTGGTATCAAAGTGCGAATTGCCGGGGAGTATGTCTCCGGGGTTTACAATTGCGCTAAAGAGCACATTCTCTGCAGCTCTCCCCTGATGTGTTGGCAATACGTACTCTAATCCGGTAAGGTCATAGATACTCTCCTTCATGTTAAAGAAAGAGGATGCTCCTGCATAACTCTCATCTCCGCACATAATGGCCGACCACTGCTTGTCGCTCATGGCATTGGTTCCTGAGTCTGTAAGGAGATCTATGTAAACATGTTCACTTTTAAGATTAAAGAGATTGTATTTTGCCTCTTTTATCCACTGTTTGCGCTCTTCTACGGTAGATTTCTTAACAGTTTCTACCATTTTGATTCTGTAGGATTCTGCAAAAGGTAATTCCATAATAAATTTTTATTCTTATACTTTATTTGATTTTAATTTTTCTCAAAATTAACACATTTATCTATAATAATCAACAAGAATTACATTTACCGGTTATATCCTTATAAATATATTACATTGCTATAGATAACGAAGAGAGGATGACTCTTTTTAGCCACCCTCTCTCTGTGTATGAAAAGTACTTTACTATTTCTTGTTGGTTGCAGCAGCTTTCTCCTCAATCTTACGACTCATATCATACATAGATGGAGTTGCTACAAATACAGAAGAATATGTACCCACTACTATACCAACTATCAATGCAACGGCAAATCCTCTGATAACCTCACCGCCAAACAGTGCAATTGCTATCAACACTACCAATGTGGTGCCGGAAGAGTTTATTGTACGTGCCAAAGTGCTGTTGAGAGCAGAGTTCACATTTGTAACAAAGTCTCGTCTGTAACGTCCTTTATACTCGCGGATACGGTCAAAGATAACCACTGTATCGTTAATTGAGTAACCTATAATTGTCAGCACCGCAGCAATAAATGTCTGGTCTACATCCAGGCTGAACGGAAGTATTCCGGAGAACAATGAGAAGAAACCTACAACTATGATAGCATTGTGAGTTAACGAAATCAGTGCACCGGCTCCCCATGTCCATTTGCGGAAACGGGCAGCAATATAGAGGAAGATTGCAAGAAGCGACAATACGACAGCTATTATAGAATCTCCCTTCATATCGTTGGCTATTGTAGGCCCAACCTTATCTGAACTTACAATACCGTTAGGGTTCTCCTGTGTTGAGGTAAACTCTTCAAATGTCATTGATTTGGCAAAATGACTCTTAAGAGCATTGTACAACTTCATCTCAACCTCATTGTCTACCTCTGTTGAGTTATCCTCTATTTTATATTTTGTGGTTATCTTCATCTGGCTCTCACCGCCAAACTGTTTTACCTCTACAGTCTCCCCGAACTCTGCATTGGCAGCATCTCTAATCTCCTCTGCAGTAACATCCCTATCAAACCTGAGTACATACGTTCTACCTCCTGTAAAATCTACACCGTAGCTGAACCCTTTAAATGTAATTGAGACTATGGCAACAATACACAGAATTGCAGACAATGTATATGAATACTTTCTAAAAGACAAGAAGTTGATATGAGTATTCTGCATAAAGTTCCTTGAGAACTTGTTGTCGAATGTAATATTCTTGCCCTTTGCAAGTCTGGCCTCAAAGATTAATCTTGTAACAAGGATTGAGGTAAGCATTGAGGTGATAATACCAACTACCAGGGTTGTTGCAAATCCCTGTACAGGACCTGAACCAAATGCAAATAGTACTATACCTGTAATAATGGTAGTTAAGTTTCCGTCTATAATTGCAGAATATGCGTTGCTGTAACCATCCTTAACCGCAAGTTTGAGCTGCTTGCCGGCTCTGATCTCCTCCTTAATACGTTCGTAGATAATGACGTTGGCATCTACCGCCATACCCATTGTAAGCACCAAACCGGCAATACCTGGTAATGTAAGTACTGCTCCAAATGATACAAGTGCGCCCAACAGGAACAAAACGTTACATAACAGAGCAACGTTAGCCACAAGACCTGCTCCGTGATAGAAGAGCTGCATATATGCCAATACAAGTATGAATGCAATGACAAATGAGATCATACCGGCATTGATAGACTCTGAACCCAAACTTGGTCCCACAACCTGTTCCTGAACTATTGTTGCAGGTGCCGGAAGTTTACCGGATTTAAGCACGTTTGCCAAGTCTTCTGCCTCTGTAATTGAGAAGTTACCGGTAATCTGAGAGTTACCACCGCTAATCTCTGACTGTACGGTAGGATACGAGTATACCATTCCATCCAAAACAACGGCTATGCTCTTGCCAATGTTGTCTGCGGTTAGTCTGCTCCATATTCTTGCTCCGTTTGAGTTCATGGACATGTTTACCTCTGCTGAGTTCTTGCCCCCCTGTCCGAATGCAACTCTTGCATCAGTAATGGCATCTCCGTCTAAAGGTGCCTTTCCGTTCTTAACATTTGCCTTGATAGCAACCAAATCATATATTGTTCCGCTGTTGTCTATATTGCTTGGCTTTACAGTCCACATAGGTTTAAGATCTACAGGCAGAACTGCCTTTACCTGTGGCAGGTTAAGGTATGTATTTATCTGGGCTGTATCTTTATAGTGCGCTCTGCCTATTACAGGGCCCGGAGCCAATTGACCGTTATAAACGCTTGGGCTTAAAAGGAAGAAAAGCGGATTAGTCTCTGCAAGTTTCCGGTTGTCTCCTGATAGAGAATCTTCTGCCATCAGAGTCTCCTCAACAGATGCAGTTTTCTCCTCTACTCCGGCTGTAGCAGTTGAATCAATGGCAACAGCCTCTTTTTCTGCTGCAATGTAATCTCTCACCGCATTGTTGGCCTGCTCCAAGTATGGATAAATCTCATCATTTTCATAGGTTGTCCAGAATTCGAGTGATGCTGATCCCTGAAGCAGTTTTCTAACACGCTCCGGCTCCTTAACACCCGGAAGCTCTACAAGGATTCTTCCTGTATTGCCTATCTTCTGAATATTTGGCTGGGTAACTCCAAAGCGGTCTATACGGCTTCTGAGCACAAGGAAAGAGTTGGCAATTGCACTTTCAGATTCCTCACGGATAACCTTCATTACATCTGCGTTGGTGGTCCTTGCATTAATCTTATCCTTCATCTCGTATGTACCGAACACCTGATTCATAGGTCTGGTTGGAGCAACTTCGTTCCAGCTCTCCTCAAACGCTGTAAGGAAATCTTTACGAGACTCCTGCTCCTTCTTTGAGGCAAGGGCAATTGCATCGTTCAAGTCTTTATCATTACTGTTTCCTGCCAATGCTTTTACAAGATCCCTCAATTGTACCTGAAGCATGACATTCATACCTCCTCTAAGGTCCAATCCAAGGTTTATCTCGTTCTCTTTAACCTCTTTATAGGTAAATCCAAGAAAAACCTTCTCCGAAGAGATGGAATCAATGTAATGTCTGTTCTTCTCTTTTGCCAAAGAATCGAGGAAGTAGGCTCTGTCTAACTCCGGGACTTTTGCAAATGCCGGTGTTTTCTGAATTGCTTCCACATATTCGGCAGCATATTTTGCTGCTTTCTTCTCCTGAACCCTTGTAGCCCATGTAAACGACAACTGGTATAGACAGGCTAAGGCGATTAAAATTGCCACAAACTTTATGGCTCCTTTACTTTGCATCTGTTATTTAGTTTTAAAATTTCTTACGTTTTGGTTTGGGAGACAATCCCCACATAATAAGGCGCAAATTTACTATTTTTTCCTTTATATAGAAACATTTTTAATCTTACAGGGCTGTCAGTTTAATTATTATGCAATTTTTTCGGTTAGTTTGGCAAGTATTATGTACCTTTGTTTTCCTAAAAAAGCACGCAAAAATGCCAAAAAAAGAGCTATCTCTGTTACTTGTCATAACCTCCCTGCTAACAACTTTGAGCCTTGGCGCACAAGAAATGGACGCCAAACTTAAAGAGGCGGAAACCTTTCATAAAAGTTATGAATTCAACAAGGCTGTTGAGATATATGCCGGACTGATGAAAGAGGTACAGGATACAACCTCAGAGGGTGTTATCGGGAACATAAATACGCTTAACAAGCTCTTGGCACAGAGTCAGAACGGGAGCAGCATGCTAAATTTTGCATACTCACCCACTGTCATAACTGCAAAGGAGGCTTCCATAAAGAATTTTTTTCTTCTATACCCCGGCTTTGACCGCGGCAAATGGGTCCTTACACCTCCCCAGTTTGCAGGGGAAAGCGGAGAGAGAAGCTACATGTTTCTCCCTAACAATGCCCGCAAATTGGTTTTCAGCGCAAAAGACAACAGCGGCTCGTGGAATATATACTCCTCTACCTTAAAGGATAACGGTGAGTGGACATATCCGGAGATGCTGAATGAAAACATAACATCAACTGGTGATGAGATGTTTCCCTACATAACAGATGACGGCAAATCTCTATATTTCTCATCTAACGGGCATTATGGGATAGGCGGATTTGACATTTATGTGAGCAGGTGGGATGAGGTGAGTAACGATTGGGGGGTTGCCCAGAATCTTGGGTTTCCGTTTTCCTCTCCAGAAGATGATTTTTTATATTATGATACTCCCGATGGCAACTATTCTGTTTTTGCATCTACGCGCGACACAAGAAAAGACAGCATAATGGTCTATGCCTTGGCATTTGACAACCTACCGGTTAAAAAGAGGATTTCTCCCTCGGAAGCACGGGAAATATCGCATCTCATCCCCTCTTCTCAGGGTCTTGACTCCTCCTATGGGCAGAATGAGGGGACAAGCAACGGCCAACCGGATAACGGATCAACGGAATATACCGAGTTCCGTAATGTTGTAACCACCGTAAGGGCTCTGAGAAAACAGATTAAAGAGGCTATAACATTAATAGACAGCAACAGGAATCTGTACAATACCCTTACAGACGAGACGGACCTTAAAACTTTAGCTCGCAAAATATCCGAGCAGGAGACAACTGTCCTTCAGATGAGAGACAGTTTGAACAGGACATCCTTTAGATTGCAGGAATTGGAGCTGGAGTTTCTGGCAAAAGGGATAATTATTCCGCAGGAAACAGAAGAGGAGAAGGTTCCCACTGTCTCAAAAGAGCCGGAGGTGCATAATGGGGAGAACCGATTCTGTTTTGCAAACAATGTTTTGGGAGAGACCCCTCTTTTTACCGTTGAAGCTGCCGCCCCTCCCGACGGGATATCTATAAATATAGAGGAGGCAACCCCTATGATATATGAATTTACTACTCTCCCAGAAGGTCTGGTATATCAGTATCAGCTGTTTGTGGTGTCTCAACAGCAGGAGACAGAGAGGTTTGGCGGCATTACTCCGGTCTTTGAGCGTAAAGCGCAGTCCGGTAAGTACATCTACTCTGCCGGCATATTCAGAAACTATTCCGGCGCGCTTGCAAACGTGAATAAGGTTAAGAAATTGGGGTTCCCTAACGCTATGATTGTAGCATACGACAGCGGCAAACCACTTACGCTTTCGGCTGCAAGGGCAATGGAAAGGCAACTGATGGCAGATGGGAAGCTGTCCTATAGTAATGAAACAGGGAAAGATAGCTGGCAGAATGTTAATGCAATGCAGGCAAAGAGGGGAGCAGAGACATATAAAATAAACATTACCGGATATACGGAGAGTATCAGCGATTCTGTCTTGAAAGTCATTAGGGAGAATACCGAAAAGGATATTGCCAAGCATGTAGACGGTGGCGTTCTTGTCTACTCGATAGGTGTTTTCTCAGACAAAGTGGAAGCAGACAGGCTTGCAGAGTTGATTGATAAAGCGGCAAACAGCAGCAGTGAAGAGAGCGCGGCAACAGAAAGCTCAAACGTAGCAACAGAAGAAAACTCAATAGAGAATTCAGAGATATTGCCTCATGGGAACAGGATAATAGTTACTGTTGAAAAGATAGAGTTAAACAGATAACTTTTTGTTTAAATGAAATAAATTTCTACCTTTGCAGTCCCAATGGGGTTACAGAACCTGGTGAGATGGGTGAGTGGCTTAAACCAACAGTTTGCTAAACTGTCGTACGGGTTACCGTACCGGGGGTTCGAATCCCCCTTTCACCGCAACAAAAGCAACTTGGAGCAAAAGTTCCGAGTTGTTTTTGCTTTATACGCAAAAACAACAATAAAAGCCTGAGCTGTATTGCGCTCAGGCTTTTATTGTTACTCATAATACTATTCTTCCGGTTGATAACCCTTGCCATTCTCCCATGCACTCTCATTATTCCAATTCTCATACAGATGGTTTACCCATATTTGGCGAATCTCCGGATAGCTGCCAAGAGGTTTCATCATACACCCCTCTTTAATACCATGATCTGCCCCGGCCTTATCGGTTGGATGACTCTCAAATGTTCTGTCTACCTTAAATCCCAATTTCTCCAAACGCTCGCGCCAGCTATATTCATTTGTGTTAATCTCAACATCGTCCAACTTATCCCCCTCTGCAATAGCCTCCAATCCCCAAAGGTCATTGTGGGCATGGTCCCCGGCTATAGACATGAAAGGAGCAAGATAAACGTTTACTTCCGATGGGTTAAGACCGTTCTCCATGCAATAACTCATAACCTTAGAGTAGATACAATCGGGATACTGGGCCATATCAAATCCCTCTACAGGGATCCTGTCTGCCGGAGCCTCCTCTACTTCATTGGGGAAGAAAAGCATCTCTCCGTAATCTACAGTACCTATAAAGATATTATTGTTGGCAGAAAGCTCGTGCAGTGCTTTTTCTACATCGGAGTATTTCTTGTTGGCGTTGTAATTTTCATCGGGATTACCATGACCCATTAGAAGAACTATACTGTTCTTGTTGGCCAATTTAGACTCGTAATGTTTGTAAAGAATCTCTGCCACCTCTTTTGTATCCTCTGCCGTTGAAAGCAGGTTAGCCCCTTTCAACACGTCTATATTAGGGAACCATTGAATCATGAAGTATTTCTTTACATCGGTATTCATCAGAGAGAGATACTCTTCTCCCGGTATTACGTGCAATGACTGAACAGCCACACGCCTGTAACCGGCCTCTCCAATTGCCTTCAGCCATTGATCCAATTCGTAACGTGCCACCCCTGTAGATGCCTCTACACGTCCTATACATGTACGAGAGGTGAACGACATATAAATATCCGTATTGGGGAATTTAGCCTTGAAATCCTTAATCACATCTTCATAAACGGAAAGAGATTCGTTATAGGTACTTCCAAAAGTACAGAGCAAAATAGCCGTATCGTACTTTTTGGTCTTGTTTACCACCTCGGCAGCAGGATTCAAAGTGCTTTCTTCATCATCTTTGTCACTGCATGAGCTTAATCCCATGCAAATTACCGCAGCAACAACGGTTGCCATCAAATAATACTTGAACTGTTTCATACAAATAAAATTTTAGTTTATAAATTATTGGTTATTAATTGTTTCTGAATTTAACAAGGGCCGATACATAAAAGGTCCTTCCGGGGGTAGACGTGGCACGATTCCGTCCGAACGGGGTACGGTCTACATAGTCAAACAGATTGTCTACTCCAACATTCATTGTTAATGACCACCGCTTTAGATTCAATAAAGAGTGGGCGGTGTTTATACGCCATATTTGGAATCCATCGGCATCATTGTCATTTATATAACGGCGTGTGGACTGATACCTGCCATATACACCGATGCCCAAACGATACAGTTCCCAAGAGTGCTGCCATACAAGATTCAGGTTTGCGTTATGCTTGGAGGTAGCATCTATAGGAAGGTACTTCATATAATCTACCCCCTTATTAGGATACTGTGCTTTGGGATTGGCATAACTGTACCCTCCGCCAATATTGAGCGATTTGGCAGGACGATAGTTGAAAGTAAAGTCTATACCATAGACCTGCGCCTTTGTCAGGTTCGTATATTGTTTGCTCTTCTCCACCTCGAGCATCTTCTCGGCCGGAGTTATGGCAATCTCAACCAATTCTATCATGTTGTAGATAAAATTCATGTATCCCGTTAAACCTGCCCTTAACTTCTTGCCAGCATACTCAATACCCACCGATGCATATTGCGAGGTTTGTGCTTTTAGATCTGTGTTCCCATGGTATGCAGTCATGGCTCCCCCTCCAATAATGCCGGTATAATTATAATACAGCTCCTTAATGGTGGGAGATTTGTACCCTAAAGCATAGGAAACTCGCAGATTAATATGTTTCCCCGGTTTATAAAGTCCCGATATTTTAGGGCTGAAATTCAATCCTGTCTCCTTGTGTTGTGTTCCCCGTACACCTGCCGTAAAGACCATGTTTTCTTTTGCAGTCCACTCCTCCTGTATATAGGCCGCCAATGTATAGACAGAAGCACGGTCTCCGTCTATGTGATGAGGAGATTCCAGATGATTGTACTGATATTCGATTCCTGTATTCAGTATATGACGCTCCCCAAGATAAAATACACTCTTCACCTGCCCCAACAGTTGTTTCTGAATGCTCTGCTTTATGCGCTGGCCGGCAAAATAGGTAATCCGTTCGTGACGGTCGTTATCGAGAAAATAATCTGTATGTTCATTCAGTTTATAATCATAAAAATAGCCGTACCGGCTATATGAAAGGTCTGCCGTAAGATAATTCCGTTTCCCGAAATTATATCTGCTCCCTACTGCCAATGTGTAGTTACGATAATAAAAGTCGTTGGGCTGATATTTCCAAGGGCCGTGCGTGCGCATTACCCAACGTTCGTAATAGGTGCCCTCTGCCGTGAGATTCAGCTTGTGATTTACCTGCCATTCAAGATTTTCAGAGAGGGTGTAGTTTGACGAACGGTTTACAGTTAACATGGTTGAACCCGATTTCAACTGGTTCTGATCCCACTGCAGGTCTGTGTTCTGCCATCCGTCGGTATGCCGATAATTGATTCCGGTTACAGATTTTAGCTTTCCGTAATTAAACCCAAAACTGGTACTTTGAAGTATGTCTCCGTGTCCGCCAACTCTGGATGTATTGGTAAGCTCAACCTTTTCTCTGTTACGTTTGGTTATGATATTTATTACTCCGGCTATTGCGTCACTGCCGTAAAGAGAAGATGCCGCACCTTTTACAATCTCTATACGGTCTATGTTGGCTATATTCAACTGGTTCAGGTCATTCTGCCCCCCAACATCTCCATTCATTCTCTTTCCGTTTATCATTATCAGTATATAGTCATTGCCCAATCCGTTCAGTTGAATGTGGCTCCCCATATCTCCGTCTCTAAAGGTTAATGACGGGATAAGGCTGCTTAGCAGATCGTCTATATTGCGGGCCTGATATTGTTCCAGGGCTTTGGCGGTTATGACTTCTGTCTGTACCGGAGCATTCTTCATATAGTGCTCGGTACCGGTACCGGTAATAACCACTTCATTGAGCAACAGGAGCAGCTCTTTCTCCTCCTTCTCCTTGATAATACTTTGGGCACTCACAATCTGTGCGCCCAACAGCAGTAGAATGGCAGAAAATAAAATCCTCATATTCTGTTCTATTTAGTTCACAAAATAAAACACCGGACCTCTCTGTTATAGGGCAAAACTCCACAAAGGAAAAGACGTTGGAAACGCTTGCTCGAATGGACACATACTTCTAATCCTGGAAGCCTGGTGTTATGTTCAACAGTCTTAGCAGGTCTTCTGGCTTTCCTCCGGTTGGACACCTTCCCATTTCTCCAATTGAAACAGTGGTTTTGGACTATCCAACCAATATAGCGAGGATTTACAGCTGCAGGTACAGCTCCGGATTTGCACCGGATTCCCTTGCATCGGGCCTTGTAACGTCCCGATTACTAATTCTGCTGCAAAGATATATGTTTATTGTATATTCTCTGCTTTTTTTCGAAAAGATTCCCATTTAAAAATTTGGAAGTTTAAAAAAAACGGCATACCTTTGCAACCGCTTTGAGAGAAAGCTATGGTTTTCTTACAAATTCGGGGTGTGGCGCAGTTGGCTAGCGCATCTGCTTTGGGAGCAGAGGGTCCTCCGTTCGAGTCGGAGTACCCCGACGAATAAAAGGAATTGATGAAAGTCAGTTCCTTTTTTTTATTTACATATTACGAGAACGGGGACCCGTAATAAGCCGTAGGCGCGAACGTAGTGAGCTCATGCGTTGCATTAGCAACTGCACTAAGCGCCAGTCCTCTGGCGCTCCTCCGTTCGAGTCGGAGTACCCCGACTAATAAAAGGAATTGATGAAAGTCAGTTCCTTTTTTTTGGTTACTCTCATTCTTTCCATACAACGGCATTTGAGCATCAGACAAATACCGATTCTTTCTATTCATATCAGCCTTATAAACATTAATTACATCTTGTTTTTTACTTATACTTATTAAATCTTCATCTAAAGCTACAGACAATTTTGCCAAAGCACCCAACGTGTAGTTAGGGAAACCTCGAGTCCAACGTACTATCTGCGTCTCATTACATCCAATTTTTTTTGACAATTCCCTTTGTGTTATACCCTTTTCTTTAAGGATACAGTCAATCCTGTCTACAATTCTTGCAGACCATTCCATCTCCTTTTTTACCTCCGGAGATACTTTTGATAATTGTTCTTGAAATAAGCCATTATGCGTCATATCGCAAATATTTTGTCATCTATTCCTAAAATATCTCTTTTCTCTATTGATACAGAACCATCATCAATACACTTTTTAGGATAGCATCAAATTTCTTAAGATCTATGACATAACCAAGCAAATTTGCATCTTCCTGATAAGTCCTTGATCTCTTAATTCCGCCATTGCCCACAATAAGTATTTGGTCCGAAATACGCAAACAATACAAACGAATTTTTCCACTCTCAATAGGCAATGCACAAACATTATCATTTACACTACCCTCCGGTCTGAAATACCGTTCAAAAGCGCCATTCTCTAATATCCAGTCCAACGCAGACAATATTTTCTGATAATCTATATTTAATGTTGCATCAGATTGAAACTTTTGCATAAAATGCTCAAACTCTGTAGTATGATCCTTTTCAAAGCTAATCGAATACAAACTCACCTTGTCCGACTGTTCTATTATTTCCAATGTTGTATTCTTTTTCATCCTATCAAAATTTTTAATTTATAAATAATAATTAAAAATTTGTGAGAGTCTGCTATCCGTTCACTATCGTTCTCTCTCACGATGAAAATCTTTGATATCTCAACTTTAACAAATTAATTTCAAAAATTTTCATGTTGACTTGAACTGAAAAAAGTTGTCACTATACGAGGGCAAATGTATAGTAACAATGAGAACAGTAACGAAGTACAAGATTGAGTACCGTCGG
>CAVHKR010000005.1:0-20976 GCA_963636615.1 Acutalibacteraceae bacterium
GACCTGAAGTACTACAATGTTAAAGAGCTTGTAAAGGAGGGCAAAGCCCATATTGTAAACCAAGCGGATTATGGAACCGCCTTCTATACCCGCCTTCCGCAACAGTTAAAGGGAAAGGTTAGGAAACCTGTCTGGGATCTTGGACAGAATAGTGCCGGCATTGCGGTGATTTTCTGCACAGACAGCAAGACCATTGGGGCAAAATGGACTCTGCTCAACAATTTTAGCATGGCACACATGCCCGGCACGGGCATAAGAGGCCTTGACCTTTACAGCAGAATTGACAATCAGTGGTATTTTACCGGGACCGCACAGCCAAACGGCAAGGAGAGTATGAATGTATTTGCCCGCAAACTACAGGGCAACAGAATAGATTATATTATGTACCTTCCTCTTTACGATGGTGTTACAGAGCTGAATATTGGGGTAGATTCAACTGCCTCCTTCTATGAATCACAGAAAGAGAGGCTGCTCAATACCTCAAAAGCCCCCATCCTTTTCTACGGAACAAGCGTTACACAGGGCGGATGTGCCTCTCGACCCGGAATGGTCTACACCTCAATGGTACAAAGAAACCTTGGGATAGAGTCTATAAACCTTGGCTTTAGCGGTAACGGAAGAATGGATAGGATAATGGCCGATGCAATAGCACAGGTTAAGACCTCTGCTGTTGTGATAGACTGTCTTCCAAACTGTACCTACAAGATAATAACAGACAGCTCATATTATTTTGTAAAGACGATTGCTGCCGCAGATACAGAAAGACCTGTATTTTTAGTCTCGAATTTCAGGTTCCCTGCATACTGGCTTACAGGTGATGACCAGGCTGAAACAGAGAGGGAAAACGCTCTTTGGAAAGAGACAGCAGAGAAACTTAGGAAAGAGGGATTCAAGAATATCCATTATATAGATATTGAGGGGAAAACAATGAAAAAATCTGCTACAGGTCCCGATTATGAATATACTGTAGACGGAGTTCACCTTACAGATCTTGGCTTTATGCGTATGGGCAAGTTCTACTCCAAGATGCTACGCAAATATGTACGATAAACAAATAGGGCGGTCAGTCATGGCCGCCCTATATCTATAATCCTATGATAGTTGCCATACTTATTCTCTTATAGCTTTAATTCCCGGTAACTCTTTCCCCTCCAAATATTCAAGCATTGCTCCACCTCCGGTAGAGACATAGCTTACCTTATCTGCGTATCCCATCTGGTTTACGGCAGCAACGGAATCGCCACCGCCAACAAGAGTGAACGCGCCATTCTCCTTTGTGGCCTTTGCCAAAAGTTCTGCAATACGTCTTGTACCCACTGCAAACTTAGGGATTTCAAACACCCCAACAGGACCGTTCCAAAGAATTGTCTTGGATGACATTATTATCTTCTCCCATGCACTAAGGGTTTGCTCAGCGGCATCAACCCCCTCCCAACCATCGGGAATCTCAAAATTATGTACAACCTTGGTATTGGCATCCTCGGCAAACTTGTCTGCAATGACAACCTCTTTTGAGAAGCAGAGCTTAACACCCTTTGCCTCAGCCTTTTTGATTATCTCTAATGCAAGCTCCAACTGGTCATTCTCGCAAAGTGAATTTCCAATCTTTCCGCCTTGTGCCTTTACAAAGGTAAATACCATTCCTCCACCTATAATCATATTGTCTACAACATCGAACAGCTTCTCTATGATTGCTATCTTGGTAGAGACCTTTGCTCCCCCTATAATTGCCGTTACAGGATGTTCCGCGCCTTTAAGTACCTTGTCTATAGCCTTTATCTCCCCCTCCATAATGTAACCGAACATCTTGTCTGTAGGGAAATATTTGGCAATAAGCGCTGTTGAGGCATGTGCCCTGTGAGCCGTGCCAAAAGCATCATTTATATAGCAGTCTGCATACGAGGCCAACCTCTTTACAAACTCTTTCTGTTTCTCCTTTACCTCTGCCTTTGCAGCAGCCTTCTCCTCATCTGTAGCGGTATCGGGAATCCTTGGCTTACCCTCCTCCTCTGCATAGAATCTCAGATTCTCCAACAGAAGCACCTCTCCCGGTTTAAGGGTCTTGGAGGCCTCCTCTGCTTTCATACAGTCTGGCACAAACATGACCTTAACCCCAAGAAGCTCCTCAATACGGCCAATGATATGCTTTAACGAAAATTTGTCGGCAGGTCCTTTTGGACGTCCAAGGTGCGACATTAGAATCAACGATCCTCCTCCTGCCAAGACTTTTTTAAGGGTAGGTATGGCAGCCCTTATACGTGTGTCATCTGTAATGTTAAATTTCTCATCCAAGGGAACATTAAAATCAACTCTGACGATTGCCCTTTTCCCTCTAAAATCATAAGTATCAATACTCTGTTGCATACCTTAAATTTTTTGTTTTTAAATCCGCTGCAAAAGTAACAATTATTTGTTTCATAGGTTTATAAGTTTTTGAAATATCTTTGTAATACGCTACCTTTGAGCCGTAAATCTTATATGGCAATGTTATTTGAGACACCTTGTAACTGGAGAGATTACCAACTTATAGATTCAGGAGATTTTGAGAAGCTCGAGCGTTTTGGCAACTATATTTTGTGGAGACCGGAGCCCAAGGCTTTATGGAATAAAACTCTTCCCGATACGGAATGGCAAAGACTTGCTCACACACAGTTTGTTGCAGGGGCGGGATTTGGCAGATCCGGTAAAGAGGATAGCGGCACATGGAGGATGCTTAAGAGGATGCCGGAGCAGTGGTACATAAAGTATAACCAACCCCAACCGGCACTTAAAGGGATAGATTTTAAGCTGCGTCTTGGCCTTACCTCTTTCAAACATGTTGGGGTATTTCCGGAGCAGGCATCAAACTGGAATTTTATCTACAGCCAGACCAAGGAGATAGCGAGCAAGACGGACACTGCTCCAAAGGTGATTAACCTTTTTGCCTACACAGGAGCCGCCTCTTTAGCGGCAAAGGCGGCAGGGGCAGATACCACTCATTTAGACTCTGTAAGACAGGTTGTCACTTGGGCAAAGGGGAATATGGAGAGTAGTGGGCTGAACAATATAAGGTGGGTAGTTGAGGATGCCTTAAAGTTTGTGAAGCGTGAGGTAAAGAGGGGGAATCTGTATAATGGTATCATTTTAGATCCACCGGCCTATGGGCATGGTCCCGATGGGGAGAAATGGAAATTGGATGAACTGCTCTACGACCTTTTATGCAACGTGAGTAAGATTCTTGCCCCAAAAGATGCTTTCATGCTGCTAAACCTTTACTCCAACGGATATTCTGCGTTATTGGGAGATACAGCTGTAAGAGCTGCTTTTGGATTGGCAGGAGAGGACTATACGGCTTCTTTGGTTGCAAATGACAGCGTACAGACCGGCGAGAGGGAGTTTTTGGGTAAAAGCGGAATAAAAACAGCATTGTCGTTTGGGGAATTGGTGCTCTGCGACAGTTTTGGCAAGGCGATTCCTTTAAGTGTATATGAGAGACTTAGGAGATAATTATAAATTAACCTTTTCCGTAAGCCAGATGAGCAGAGCCAAACTTGTTTGAGCTTTGCCATGGCGAGGAAAAGCTGCATGTAAATGAACGGATAGTATTGTATGACAGATATTCTTAGTTTTAATTGGGATGTTGACCCTGTAATCTTTAGGATAGGTTCTTACCAGCTGAGATATTACAGCCTGATGTTTGTTTTTGGGTTTATCTTGGGATACAGGATGTTTGTATGGTTCTTTAAGAGAGAGGGGATTGCCACAGACCTGTTGGATCCTCTTCTGTTTGTTCTTATTGGGTGCACGATTGTTGGGGCGCGGTTAGGACACTGCCTTTTCTATGAACCTGGGTACTACATAGCGCATCCTTCTGAGATTTTTAAAGTATGGCATGGAGGATTGGCAAGTCATGGCGGTACTATTGCCATAATAATTGGACTTTACTGGTTTGCAAAGCATTATGGCAAGAGGTATGGCTTTGGTTATCTGTGGCTGTTAGACAGGGTAGCAATAGCTACGGCATTTGTTGCCTGCCTTATAAGGATTGGCAATTTCATGAACTCGGAGATTTACGGACACACTACCAATCTTTCTTGGGGTGTTGTCTTTTTAAGGAACGATGAGACCGTTGCCAAACATCCTACCCAGATATATGAGGCGTTGTGCTATCTCGTTACAGGTTTAATCCTGCTTTTCATATACAAGAGGTATCTGGCCAAGATAAGAGATGGTCTGTTGTTGGGAATCTTCTTTATAGGTATCTTCCTTAGCCGTTTCTTTATTGAGTTTGTTAAGGAGAGTCAGGTAAAGTTTGAGGATAGCATGAGTCTGGATATGGGTCAATGGCTTAGTATTCCGTTTGTCCTTTTGGGAGTATTCCTTATCTGGAGAAGCTGCAAGGAGACTACGCCGGCATCTATGCTGAAACATTAACGTCGTTTGACAACAAAACAGAAGTTGTACAAAAAGGTAATCCCTACGTTATGCTTACTTTACAAATCCTAATTTACGTTAATTAGACTCTGGTTTGTTCAGTTTCACAAGCCTTGAAATTTTTCTTCTTATACAACTTATTATAGAGGGGATACTTAATAATAAAGACAGGAGGGAGACTTTTGGCCACCCTCCTGTCTTTATTTATACTGTCATTATCTCCTTCTCTTTTGCTGCTATTATATCATCTATCTTTTTGTTAAACGTATCCGTCTCCTTCTGGATGGCTACCTCTGCATCCTTGCATACATCCTCCGGAAGCCCCTCTTTCTGGAATTTCTTATGGGCATCCACAACCTCGCGTCTTGCTGTCCTTACACTCATTTTTGCAGTTTCTCCTGCAGCCCTGGCCTGTTTGCAAAGCTCCTTTCTTCTCTCCTCTGTAAGCGGTGGAATATTAATTCTTATCTGCTCACCGTTATTTATAGGAGTGAACCCTAAATTCGCATCTATAATAGCCTTCTCAATTGCCTGAATAAGCTTTTTCTCCCATGGCTGTATAAGCATAGTCTTGGCATCAGGAGTTGTTACAGATGATACCTGCGGAATTGGTGTTGGTGTTCCGTAATAATCTACCGCTACTGCATTTAAAACAGCAGGATTTGCTTTTCCGGCTCTAAAACTTTTTAAATCCTCCTCCAAAAAAGCAATGGCGTTGTTCATCTTCTCCTTGGCTTTTGCAATACAACTTTTTGAAACTTCAATATCCATATTCTTATCTGTTTGGTTTATTCGTTTGACAATACCGTTCCTATCCTCTCTCCCTTTACAATTCTCAGCAGATTGCCCTGCCTGTTCATGTCAAATACAACTATAGGCATATTATTCTCTCTGCACATTGCAAAAGCTGTCTGATCCATTACCCTCAGGTTCTCTGCAAGTGCTTTCTCAAATGTAAGGGTCTCGTAACGTTTTGCCGTTGGATCCTTCTCCGGGTCTGCCGTATATACTCCATCTACCCTTGTCCCTTTAAGCAGTGCATCTGCACCTATCTCACATGCACGCAGAGCAGAGGCCGAATCTGTTGTAAAATAAGGGTTTCCTGTTCCTCCTGCAATTATAGCAACGCCCCCTCTGTTCATAAGGGCCTCTGCCCTCTCCTTGGCATAGTATCTTGCCATAGGCTCCATTGGTACAGATGTGAACACCTCTGTCTCCACCCCCTCGCTTTGCAGAAACATCTGCAGTCCTATGCTGTTGATAACCGTTGCAAGCATCCCCATCTGATCTCCCTTTACTCTGCTAAAGCCTTTTCCTACTCCCGATACACCTCTAAAGATATTGCCGCCTCCAATTACTATTGCAACTTTAACCCCATAAGCAGCCACCTGCGCAATCTCTTTTGCGTACTGCTTCATCATAACGGGAGACAATCCTGTTCCACTCTCTCCACCAAGGCTTTCTCCGCTAAGTTTTAACAATACCTTATTGTATTTGACACCTGATTCCATAACAATTACATTGTAATAAGACTATCCTTTGTACATAGACAACCTGCAAACAAAAGTAGCCAAATATTATGAAATTTACAACTAAGCGTTTATCTTTGTAACCCAAAGCTTGAATTTAACAAAAAAATAAAATTTTCGATATGGCAAATATCTTTACATCTTCAATTGGGAAGAAGCTGATAATGAGTATTAGCGGTTTGTTCCTGGTTTTGTTTTTATTTATCCACGCATTTGTAAACAGCCTTTCGCTAATAAGTCCGGAGGCTTTTAATGCAGGTTGTGAGTTTATGGCTCTGCCTGTTGTTACCGTTATGGTTCCTGTGTTGGCATTCGGTTTTATCATCCACATCATCTATGCTTTTGTCCTTAATCTTATGAACTACAGAGCACGTGGAACAGAGAGATATGCCGTATCAAACAAAGCCAAGACAGATGACTGGGCAGCAAAGAACATGTTGGTGCTTGGTATTATAGTTCTCGGATTTCTTATTTTCCATCTTACCCACTTTTGGGCAAAAATGCAGTTGCCGGAGCTTATTGGGGGTGAGGCAGAGAATGGCCCGATGCTTCTATACAAGACATTCCAGCCTCTTTGGATGGTAATCGTTTACCTTGTCTGGTTTGTTGCTGTATGGTTCCATATTAACCACGGCTTTTGGTCTGCTTTTCAGACTCTTGGAATCAACAACAAAGTATGGATGAAACGTTGGAAAGTTATAGGTATTGTTGTTTCGTCTGTGTTGTTCCTTGTATTTGCAGCTGTTGCCATTAACGCTCACATTGTAGGAAATGATCCTATAAATGCGTTTTTCCTCAGTTTGTAATTGCAATTACTGCCAAGTAATCATTACTAATAGAATTTATTTAACTGATATACAGGGGTAGCCGACAATAATGGCTACCTTTTTTTATAAGTAGCTGTTGCTAAATTGAGCTCCTGCCGCGCCTCCGTTAGACAAAAAGATCCCGTATAATATTATCTGCTACAAAATAATATCTCCTTGATATTGCACATCGCCCTTTATCCCCCTTTACCTCCTCTATCTTGCCACTCTTTATTAGTTGGGAGATTTGTGGTTCTATCATTTTATAATATTGCGCATGCTGCTGTTTAAGGAGGTCAGTGTCTACCCCGGCAGCCGTTCTCAACCCTAACATCACCGACTCGTTAAACATATCTCTCTCGCTTAAAATTTCGCTTCCCGATATACCTGAGAGCTGTTCCCCGGCATTTTGCCTTTCCTCTGTATAATATCTTATATATCTTTTTAAATTGTTCCTGTTCCAACTGCGCTCCCTGCCGTTATATGAGTGAGCACCGGGGCCCAACCCCAAATAGGGTACCCCTTTCCAATATGAGCTGTTGTGTATTGAACGGAGTTGTTCATTAAGGGCAAAATTAGATATTTCATATTGCAAATACCCTTTAGATGCCAGATAATCTTGCAGATATGCGTACTGTGCAGCACATTCATCATCTGTTGGAGGGGTATACTCTCCCTGTTTGTACTGCTTTCCCAGCGGGCTGCCGGATTCTATACTCATCTGGTATGCCGATATGTGGCTTGGCTTTAGTTTAATAATTGTCTGTAGATTATATTCCCATTGACGGGTAGTGAGCAACGAATAGCCAAAAATCAGATCCAAGCTGATATTCTCTATGCCGGCATTGCGCAATATCTGCACGGCGGCGATAGCTTCTTCCGCTGTATGGCGTCTGTTCATCCATCTCAGATGCTCATCTATAAAAGACTGTACCCCAAGGCTAACCCTGTTTACCCCAAGAGCCTTTAATTTTTCTGCAAAAATGCTGTTAATGTCATTTGGATTGGCTTCTATGGTAAACTCTTTAAATTCAACAGGGAACAAAGCCTTTATGCCTGTTATAAGCTCTGCAAGTTGGGTAACAGTCAAACAAGAGGGGGTGCCACCACCAAGATATAGCGTGTGGCACTCCCCATCTGTTGTATCATCTGCAGTTTTAAAGAAATTCCCTTTTGAAACCGCCTCTTTAAGAACGGCTTTAACGTAACTGTCTCTATTGTCAAGCCCCTTTACAGAGTAGAAACTGCAATATCTGCAAAATGTCCTGCAAAACGGAATATGGACATAGATATGCATCTGCCCCTTTATGCTTCTAACTTAAGTTACTTGAGCAGAAGGTCTGCGCTGCCCAATTTGCCCTGTGCAGTATAAGCATCCACTGTGTAAACCCCCTTTACAAGTTTTTCCGTTGGGTTAAAGTAGACGCAAACCTCTATCTCCTCTCCCTGATAGTCTACCTCTCTCGATGCCGAGTAGATGAGCTCCTCTCCGTTGAACTTAAAGATGTTCTGAGAATCAGATGTAAGCAGTATTCCATCGGGACCTTTTATCCTTATATAAACCTCCATAAGACCGCTCTTTGCAATACTGTTCTCTACAAGATTGAGACAGGTCTTTAGTTTTACTACCCTACCTGCCTTTGCAATGAGTTTACCGCTCTCCGAAATGCCTGTAAGTGTTACACCTCTGCCCTTTATTACAGACCCTTTCTCTACCTGCTTTGAAAGATCCTCTGTTGTTGATTTGAGATTGTCGTATCTTCTTCTGCTCTCCCTTGCCTCTTTTTTAGCCTCGGCCGTCTCCTTTCTAAGGTTATTGTTAAGTGTATTGAGAGAATCTATCTGTTTTATGTAGCCTCTCATTATACTTCTTAAAGTTCCCAACTCCTTTTCATATTTCCTGAGCATGTACTTGTTATTAGCCTCTGTCTTCTGCACTCTCTCTATAAGTTGGGCCACTTTTTCTTTCTCTTTTGCAAGTTCGCTGCTCAAAGTGTCATTGGTGGTAGATAGATTTGAGTAGTCCTCCTGCAACTGTTGCATCTCTACAGTCAGGGTCTCCTTATCAACTGTAAGTTCATTAATCATATTGTTCCTGTCTACCCACACATAGATAAGTACTCCAACAAGCAGAACAGCAACTGCCCCCAAAACATAAATGATGGTCTTGAAATTCTTTTCCATAACTATTAATACATATAAAAAACAAGAGCTGTAAAACTCCTTTTACCTCAAAAATACGGCCAAAAACATATTTGACCCAAGAGACAACAAAATTAAGAAATAATATTTTTATATTTGCCAATAATAAACTTTTTATTTTTACATAGTAAAGCTGTTATGAAGTATTTTATTAGATCTGTCAAGTATTTTGTCTACATTGCTGTAATTTTTCTTATTGTGGTGAACATTATCTTCTATACCTCACAGAGGCAACCGGGGATAGATAATTTTACGGATCTGTTTAAGGAGGGCTCGTGGTGGCAGATGCTTGCGCTGTTTGTTGCCTTTTCTGCCGTGTATCCTGCATTGGGCTACTACAATAAAAAGATCTATACCAACAATAATTTTTCAGCCAAGAAGCAGGCCATAATAAATTATATGACAGAAAGTGGGAGATACCTGCTTGCCGATGATTCAAACGGGCGTCTTACCTTTAGAATAAGAAGCCCTTTTGTAAAGTTCATGAGACTTTATGAGGATGCAATTGTTATAGATTATACAGATAACCCTGTTGTAATGAGCGGACTAAGGAAAGAGGTTGTGAGGTATAGCAGCAATATTGAGAATATCATCAGGAGCGAGGAATAAAAAATCATATCTATGAAAGTGGTTAAAAGATTTGAAAACGGCTTTAGTGCCAACTTGACAAAGGGGATGCTGGAGAACCACGGCATAAACGCATGGGTCCTCAACCCACATCAGGCATTCTCTACCGGTTCAACTTTTGGGACATTGGGGATAGAGCTGGCTGTTGCAGATGAAGACTATGATGAGGCTTGCAGGCTGTTGGCGGCCTCCTCCAATGCGGAGTAGAACTCCCTGCCAAAATATTCTGTTATAACTTCCCGTAAAAATTGGTATACGGGAAGTTTTTCTTTTCTCCCCTTTTCAAAAGCGCATCTGCATATATCCCATCTGTGAAGATTGAGAGCTGTATACCCGTTTGAGAGTTTTGACACTCTTATCGGATATAGAGAGCATGACATTGGCTTCTTATATCTGCTTTTTCTTGCGCAGTGCGACTTCTCTATAGCACAAAAACAGTTCTCATCCTCGTCAAAACATGTGTAGGCACACTCCATTCTGTTTACAAGAGGGGTTACTAAGTCTCCGTCTACATCTACCTCCGCTACTCCGTTCTTTGCAATTACCTCTATCCCTTGGGTTGTCATGAATGGCTTGAAAAGCGGATAGTTCTCCTCCAACAGCGCTATCTCCTCCTCCTCAACCGGTGCCCCGCTGTCTCCTATAATGCAGCAGCAGCCTTTGCATTGCTCATAGTCACAGGCAAAGTATTCTGTAAGAATATCCGATGATACCAAATAGCGGTCTATCTCAAAAATGAATCTCCTCTCTTTCATCTCTTTTAGTAGCCAAAGAAGTTACGTATGAATTCATCCTCCCTAAACAGTGTTTTGGTCTTCACATCATCAACCGTTCCCTCCATCAGCAGCTCTATGCAGTTGCCGTTCTTTACAAGGTTGCCCATGAAATCGTTAAACTCTTTTGAGGTTATCTTCTCCAAGACAGAAAGATAGTCTTTATTAAAGTCTATGTTGTAGAGCATCCTGTTTTCCAGTACATCTAACCAGTACCTGTTTGTGTTGCACACCTGCCTGAAGTTCTGTTTTATCTTACCCAATGCCAAATCGAAGAGGGAGAGATCTATCCCCTCCTTGAGTATGCTCTGGAATATATCTGTATAGATCTTTTTTATCTCAAAAATATCTGTGCTGTCTGCAATAAAGTTTGTATTGAGTACAAATATCTGTTCGGGATAATTAATAATCTCAGAGATTGTAGTAACATCTGTTGTAATGTTCCGTACCGGAGATCTATCTATTGCCGCCTTGATATATGTTCCGCAGATATTGGCCATGACATAGTTTCTTATATCAAAATCACATCCTGCCGAATTGGTAATGTTGAGATAGCAGCGCGGTACTACCATCTCTGCAAAAAAGTGCTTGGAGACCCTGCCTTTTGTAAGATAGTTTGGTACAACCACTCCCGATTCACGTGTATCCGGATCCCCTTTTAGATTGCTCAGGTATTTGACAGACAGATCCTTTATAATAGCCGGATCTATGTTGCCTGTAAAGATGAACACAAAGTCTGCCGCATTTGCAAATCTATTGTTTATCTGTGCAAAGATTCTGTTGTAGTTGAGTGATGCTATATCCTCTTGGGTCACTTTTCCCACATATCTTTTGTTGCTGTTGTTATAGTAGGCTATACTATCTGCAAAGAGATGGGTTGGTGAGAGCATATCATATTCAGACTCAAAGATTTTTGTCTTTTTATACATTACAAACTCCGTATCGTCTTTTCTTCTGTCGGCAAAGTTAAGATAGAGTGCTGTAAACAGCTCCTCTGTCTTGTTTGCAGGGGCATAACCGTACACCATCTCCTTGCTCTGCTTTATTACGGCTTTCATATCCATATTGTTGTACCTGTACAGACGTTCAAGCTCAGAGCGGCTTACTGTTGCCAGACCTCCTATGTTTACAAGGTCATTCATATATTTCTCGTTACTGAGCGTAATGCCGTCCATCATAGAAAAACCACCCTTGCTAACCGCCCTTACAGAGATGGTGTCCTTTGAGTCTGTTGTCTGCTTAAAGACAACCGTAACTCCGTTAGGGAGGTAAAACTCTCTTGCTCCGGTAAGCGGATCTGTACGCTCCTCAACAGCAATACCTGTTTCTCTATAGGTGATTTGCGGCCAGCGTACTGTCTCCTTTTCAACCCTCTCCGGTGCTGCAGTTGCCAACGTCTCCTTAAAGGTTGAGTATAGTCTCTCTTTTGATATGTTCTCTAAAGATGGTCTGTCTGGCACTTTACAGACTATTCTAAAGTTTTCCTTATTTCCTAACAGCGCCCTGGCATAATCGTTAAGTTGTGTTTGGGTTATGGAGTAGACTATCTCCTTCATAATCTCAAATTTAAGCTCTATGCTCGCCAACGAATAGCCGTAAAGATAGTTGTCTAACAGTCTTTTTGAGAAGATTGAGTTGGGCTGGCTGAACCTGTTATCATAGAGCATCTCTATAGCTCTGTAATATATATCTTTAGACTTTAACAGTTCCTGCCCGTTAAAGCCAAACTTGGCCATTCTGTCTATCTCGGAGCTGAGAAAGCTGAGCGTAGAGTAGATGTTGTTGGGAAGCGTTTCGTAAGAGACCGAGATAACATTCTCTTCGGTACTGTACGGTGTTTCCTTTATTCTGCACTCTACATTCCATATTGGCAGGTCGTTTTTTATTATTCCGTCCGATATTCTCGATGTCAACAGCCCTAATATGGAGTTTGTCATAAACTCCTGTATAAAGGGAACAGATGTCTTTTTGTATTTTGCCGGCAGGGTGGTCTTTATAAAATCTATACTTACCGATACTCTGTTATATTCCTTGTCTTTCTGGAGGCTGATGAAATTGGACCTGTCTACAGTGAGCTCCCCGGCCTCCGGTCTCTTTGAAAGAGGTTTTGGGACAGTGGAGAAGAGAGATGTTATCCTTGTTCTTACCGAAGCCGTGTCTATGTCTCCGCAAACTATTATGGCTTGCAGATCGGGACGAAACCATTGATAGTAAAAGTTTCGTAATTCCTTGGAGGTGAAATGCGGAGTCTTGGTCCATGGCCTCTGCTCTGTCTCTCTGCTCTCCTCTTTGAGAAAGTCCTGATAACTCTTAAAGAGGGTTCTGTTCTCGGCTGTCCAGAAATTTCTAACCTTATTGTTGTACAGTGTTTCTGCTTTCTCTATATCCTCTTCATCTATGTTAATGGATGACATCCAGTTATACAGAATAAGCAGAGTGGAGTCTGTTACGTTTGAATTTGTGATAGGGACATTGTTTATTGCGTACACTGTGTTATTGGCTCCTGTATTGAACTGAATATCTTTTGGAGAGAGTCCTAATCCCAACAGATAGGTGGTGATGGTTGAATCGGGAAAGTTTCTTGTACCTCTCAGGGAGAGCAGCTCAAGCATCTTAAGCATCCCTTTCTGATTCTCATCCTCTACGTTTTCCCCTATCTTCTGTGCAAGTATAAAATCTGCATGCCCCTTTACTCCTGTATTCTTAAACAGGTAATATGTTAGCCCGTTTGCCAGTTTTCCTGTCTTTACTCTTGGATCAGAGGGAAGAGGGGCAACATCTTGCCCTAACATGGTGGACGGTGTAATCAATGCAAACAATAATACTATGAGAGACAGTCTCATAGTTGAATATGGTCTCATAAATGGTAATTCTTTAGATTAGCTTATACAATATTGGTGGCTAAAATAATAAATTAATGTTAACTATTTGTGATTATCTCTATTTTTTTCTACTTTTGGAATCGTTTTGCAATGTAGGGCGTTTTTCTCTTGTTGCAGGCCCGGAGGATAGATTGGATTAATAACACTAACGACTAAATACAATGAAACGTCTTTTTTCTTTTTTAGCGGTGGCGTCTATTGCTACCCTGTTTTCGGTTAGCGCTTATGCGCAAGATCTGTCTGCTGCAGCTGAAACTTATAAGAATGCGGCAGAGGCTTTTAATTCTGGTAACAAGGTTGAGGCTTTGTCCGGTTTCCAAAAAGCATTGGAGGAGGCTACGGCTCTTGGAGAGGAGGGCGCAGAGCTTGCAGCAGAGTGCAAAAAACTTATCCCCTCTGTACTCCTGTCTCTTGGCAAGGAGTGCGCAAACGACAATGAGTTAGGCAACGCTGTAAAATATCTTAATGAGGCTGTGACATTGGGAAGAGAGTATGGACAGACAGAGGTTGAAGATGAGGCTAAAGGTCTTATCCCTGTAGTTCTTATGGCAGATGGAGACTCTATGCTAAACGAGGGCAAATTTGCAGAGGCTGCAGCAAGATACAACGAAGTTTTGGCTGCCGACCCTGAAAATGCAACAGCATATATAAGGACCGGTATGTGTATGGCCAAATTAGATAATGAGGCTGCTGCCATTGAGGCTTATACAAAGGCTGCCGAGAAGGGGGAGAAAGAGGCTGCCTACAAACAGCTTAACACACTGTTTGCAAACAAGGCAATTCTTGCTTATAAAGCAAAAGATAATGCCGGTGCTCTTGAGAGTGCATTAAAGGCCGGAGAATATGGCGATAACCTGAATGCAGCCAAGATTGGCGGTATTGCTGCCTTTAATCTTAAAAGGAATGATGCAGCTATTAAACTTTTGGAGCAGGCTGCAAAGTTAAACCCCGATGCAACAGATGTAAGATATTATCTTGCAAGAGCATACGAGGCTAAAGGTCTCAAGGCTAAAGCTGTTGAGAATTACAAGAAGATTGTAGGTGATGCCAAGTTCAAGGCTTTTGCAGAACAGAAGATAAAAGCTCTTGGGGCATAGGCAGATGATAAAGGAACTGGAACTTTTAGCTCCGGCAAAGAATAAGGAGATCGGCATTACAGCTATAAACTGTGGTGCCGATGCTGTATATATTGCAGCGGAATCTTTTGGAGCCCGTGAGGCAGCTGGAAATTCTTTATGTGATATTGAGGAGCTGTGCCGCTATGCCCACAGGTACCATGCCAAGATATTTGTTGTTGTAAACACCATTCTGTATGACAGCGAAACGGAGAGTGCCGCAAAGTTGATATGGGATATTTACCGTGCCGGTGCCGATGCTGTGATAATTCAAGACCTTGGTTTGCTAAAGCTGAATCTTCCTCCTATCCCCCTTTTTGCCTCAACACAAATGGATATACGAGAGAGCGGAAAGGCCAAATTGTTAGAAAGGCTTGGGTTAAGCCGTCTTATTTTAGCTCGTGAGTTGAGCTTGAATCAGATAGGAAAGATTGCCTCCTGTGTCGGTATTGAGATTGAGACTTTTGTGCATGGTGCTCTTTGCGTAAGTTACAGCGGACAATGCTATCTTAGTGCCAAAATAACGGGAAGAAGCGCCAACCGAGGATCCTGTGTACAGGCTTGCAGGAACAACTATAATCTTGTTGATGCAGACGGTAAGGTGCTTGTCCGCAACAGTCATCTGCTCTCTTTAAAGGATCTTAATCTTAGTAGCAGAATAGAAGACTTGGTAAAGGCCGGTGTCTCCTCTTTTAAGATTGAGGGCAGGCTTAAGAACGAATCATTTGTAAAGACCTCTGTTCTGCTATACCACAGAAGAATAGATGGTTTTCTAAGCTCTGCTTTAGGCAGTGGATACAGCCGCAGTTCGTTGGGCAATGTGGAGTGTGCTATGGAGCCAAATCCTCTGTTTGCTTTTAACCGTGGTTTTACAGAGTTTTTCATTAACGGCAGACGTGGTGGGTGGAAAAGCGAGGGAAGTGCAAAGTATCTTGGCGAATATATTGGAACAGTAACCGGAAGCAGAATTAACAGAAATGGGGTTATGGAGTTTACTTATAGCTCCCACAAGCGTATAGTAAATGGCGACGGTCTCTGTTTTACCAATAAAAACGGAGAGGTAACCGGAATAAGAGCCAATAGCTGCAACCCTGACTCTAAACAAGTTACAACAACATCTAAAGAGGTTGTCAAGGTTGGGAGCCAAATATACAGGAACTATAATTTTGTGTATGAAAAGCAGGTTGAAAAATCTAAAGCGGAACGGTTTATACCTGTGGAGATCTGTTTTTTACAAAAAGGGGAGAACTCTTATGTAAATGTTGAGTGTTGCGCTACGGGCAGAAAAGAGGCTGTTCTCTCTTTTGCCTATGAGATAAAGTATCCGTTTCTGAGGGCAGATAACAGGGCTGCGGCCGAGAGGAATATAAGGTTGCAGTTTTCTAAAAAGAGCGGATGGTTTTCATTTGCATTTAAGGGGTTTGGCGGAGATGTTGCTTCTCTTCCTTTCTTCCCGATATCTGTGCTCAACACTGTTAGGAGGGAGATTGCAGAGATGGTTGGGCGCAAACTTGAAGTTCTGCGAATTGAGCAGAGGAGGTTGGAGGAGAGTAGAGAGATGGAGCGGAGAGCGGTGAGAGACAGATATATTATGGAGGTATGCGGAGGTAGCTGTGCTCGGGCGTTTTATAAACAGAATATTACAGACAGGGGATGGCAACCCTATCTGCTGAATGCGTCTAACCGGTTGTCTGTGGAGTTGTACAGGGAGCTTGGCATATCTGATTCGGCCTCCTCTTATGAGCTGAATCCTGTAAAGGAGGCTGTACTTATGCGCACAAAATATTGTATAAAATATCAGATGGGCATCTGCCCGAATGATTTATCGGGAAGAAAAGGGGAATTGTTAGATAATAATTTTAAAGAGCCTCTCTATCTATGCAATAATGACAGGAGATTCAGGCTTGTCTTTGACTGTTCAAAATGCGAGATGATGGTAATTGGATAAAAATGTATAATTTTACCGTTTAAAATCTGTTGTGGTCAAATGCATGAAGAGCTAAAAAAGAAGATGAGGCTTATGGTAGATGAGGCGCGTGTTCCTCATGCAATACTGTTTACGGAAAATGCCGGTAACGGTGCTATAGATATAGCTCTCGATTTTATAAAATATCTTTTCTGCACAGATAAACAGGAGGGTGAGCCGTGCGGTAGATGCAATAATTGCAGTATGGTAGAGCACCTTGCCCATCCGGATCTGCATTTTGCATTTCCAACAAATTCTGCCGGAGGACAGAGTAAAAAGAGGAGCGTTGAGGAGTATTATCCGCAATGGCGTGCCTTGATTGAGTCTAACCGTTTTTTTGGAGAGAAGGAGCTGAATGCGGCTCTTGGAATAGAGAACAAAAGCGGTACAATAAGTGTTGCAGATGCCTCCGAGATAATGAGAAAGCTGAGTTTGTCCTCTTACCGGGGGGGAGCTAAGGTAATGCTTGTAGTGTTTCCAGAAAAAATGAGCACAGAGGCGGCCAACAAGCTTCTAAAATCTTTGGAGGAGCCGCAGCCGGATACCTGTTTTCTGCTTATATCCCACTCTCCGCAACGGATTCTGAAGACAGTGCTGTCCCGTTGTCTTAGGATAGAGGTTCCTCCTGTTGAGATTCCACAAGTAGTTGAAATATTGACAAATGATTTTAATGCAGAGAGGGAGGAGGCTCTGCTTGCAGCAAGACGTTCATGCGGAAGTGTTGGAAAGGCTCTGGAGATTATTGGAGAGATGCACTCGGAGGAGGATTCGGAGAGTTTTTTTATGGATATGATAGAGTGCTGCTCTTTGGGAAGTCTGTACGATATGCTGCTTACAGGGGAAAAATTGGCGGCTGCAGGCCGGGAGAATATAAAGTCTGAACTTGTTAAAGGGTTAGATATTATAAGAAAGCTGCTTATGGCAGAGGTGGGGCTTGAGGAGCTGTCTTTTGCTTCTGCCTCTGAATTTAATAAGCTGAAAGGTATTAAAGGTTCATTGAACAGAGCTTCTCTCTATAGGTTGCGCGAATTTACAGAATCGGCTGTAAAGCTGATAGACAGAAATGTTAATGCAAAGCTGGTGATAGCCGATTTATGTAACAGAATCTATTTAACCTGTAGGGAGAGATGATTGTACCTGTGTAAAAAATAATATGAGAATGATTTTTAAGGATTGCTAAACATATACAGAAGGGATGGAAACGAATATTAAAGAATATGATTGTCAGAGGGGCTGCGAGAAGCTTGCCGACAATTGCAATAATTTGACATGCGGAGGCGGCAACTGCTATAGATACAACATGAGTTGTTGTAAGTTAAGTGTATTTGACTGGTTAGATAATGTTACTATTGAAGAGCTGAAGGATCTCTTTGAGGTTAGGTTCAAGAATACCCGCAAACTTATATTCAGAAACACATCGGGACAGATGCTACATGTGGGGGACTTTGTTGTTGTTGAGGCTCAAACCGGCTACGACCTTGGCATTGTAACCATAGACAGTGCTATGATTCTTAATCAGCTGAAAAGAGACCGCATAGATCCAAAGACATACGAGTTTAAAAAGATATACCGCAAGGCCAGACCGGCTGATATAGAGAAATGGCAAGAGTCTATAGCTCGGGAACATTCTACAATGATCCGCTCAAGACAGATGGCGGCAGACCTTGAACTTAATATGAAGATAGGAGATGTTGAGTTTCAGGGAGATGGAACAAAGGCTATATTCTATTACATTGCAGATGAGAGGGTTGATTTTAGACAACTGATTAAGAATTTTGCAGAGGAGTTTAGGATTCGTATAGAGATGAAACAGATTGGTGCCAGACAGGAGGCAGGCCTTATTGGGGGGATAGGGGTATGCGGACAGGCTTTGTGCTGTTCAAGGTACATGAACAATTTTAAGTCTATAACAACTGCGGCTGCCAGAAGCCAGGATCTTTCTCTTAATCCTCAAAAACTTGCAGGCCAGTGCGGAAAACTTAAATGTTGCATAAACTATGAGGCCTCTGTTTATGTTGATGCTGCTGCTGCATTGCCTAAAATTATCGAACCTCTCCATTTGGAGGATGGCGATGCCTACCTTATGAAGACAGATATACTTAAAGGGCTGATGTGGTTCTCCTATTCGCAGGGCAGTATGATTAACCTGCGCCCTTTAAAGGCCGATGCGGTAAAAAGGATTCTTGCTATAAACAGGCAGGGGGCAAAAGCTCCGTCTATTCTTGAAGAACCTAAAGAGAGGGTAAGTGAATTTATGAGTGCGGTTGGAGAGGAGAGTATCTCACGTTTTGACAGCAGCAAGGAGAAAACAAAAAAGAGGAGAAAGCCGCAAAAGGAGAGTGCCAAGAATCTTGAGGCAAAGGAGGAGAGCGGCAACAAGCAGCAGCCCCGCAATGGCAACAGGCAGAACGGCAATCGCGGCAAATTTCACAGAGACGGAAAGGTGAATAATGAGCAGTAAAGATAAATTAAGGAAGTTTAGGGAGAATGAGGGGTTCAAATGTCTGATACAGCCATCTACAGATGATGTCTTGTTTAAGGATTTTACCCTCAAAGGCAGGTGGAGCGGCAGTTTTTTTAACAACAGCCATCCTATTGTCTTAGAGCTTGGCTGCGGAAAAGGGGAATATACTATAGAATTGGCCAAACGATATCCGGAAAAGAATTTCATAGGGATAGATATAAAGGGGGCAAGGCTTTGGAAGGGGGCTAAATATGCAACTGAGCACAGCATGTCAAATGTTACTGTTATAAGAACAAGGATTGATTTTATAGAGAGTCTTTTTGCTCCCGGAGAGATAGATGAGATCTGGATAACATTCCCTGACCCGCAGATAAAGAAAGCTCGTAAAAGGCTCACGGGGAGTATGTTCATAAACCATTACAACAACATTCTAAACTGTAATGGGGCTATTAACCTAAAAACAGACAGCCGGTTCCTTTATGAATATACCAAAGCTCTATGCAGTGCAGGGGGCTACAGGGTTGAAATATGCGACAACGACATTTACAAGAACATCATCTCTAACGACCCAACCGGTATACTTGCCATAAAGACCTTCTATGAGGCTCATTATCTGAGAAACGGCCTTGCAATAACATTTATAAGATTTACTCCCATGGGTAAGACGGCCATTGAGCCTGAATGGGATGAGGAGTTTTGGGAGAGAGAGGAGTCTAAAGGGAGAGAAAATATCTCTACCAATAAGGGTGTTCTTTAAGAAATCCTTGTTATTAAGATTTACGCTTTCCTACAAACACAGCCAAATCTTTGAGCGCATTCAGAGAGTGTAGCTGCAAAGGGGAGAGATTTACAAACCTGCTCTCAAGCTCCTCCTGTAAGGAGTCTACTATAGAGACAGCCTTAAGTGAATGTGCTGCCAACCTCTTCTCGGCTAATGCAATACCGTCATACTCCTTTACAAATGAGAATACGCTGTTCACCAGCTGCTCCTCCTCTATTTTATCAGATTGGGATGTAGAGAGCAACATGTTTATGACCCTTGTACGCTCCTCTGCCCCGGCTACATCAAATGCCGCTATGAGAGGCAGAGTTATCTTTCGTTCCCTTATATCCTCTCCATACGGTTTACCTGTATTCAAAGCCGGAGAATAATCAAAAATATCATCCCTTATCTGAAAAGCCACTCCAAGTTCATAACCGTAATCTGTTATAAGCTGCAGCTCCTTATCTGTTCCGTTTACAGAGAAAACAGCACTCTTTAGTGCTGCTATAAAGAGCGATGCTGTTTTTTTATAGATAATCTTGTAATAATCCTTCTCTGAAATATCTAAGGTATCTGCTTTCTGCATCTGAAACAGCTCTCCGTCTGCCAACTCTTCTAAAGCAAAAGTAAAACAGTTTAAAATATTGCTCCCGGCAAGGGTAAGCATGTATAGTGCTCTCGAAAGCCAGAAATCTCCGGTAAGAACAGATGCAGCCGGACTAAAGAATGCCTTTACGGTAAGTGCTCCCCTGCGCGTATCTGAGTTGTCTACAACATCATCATGCAACAATGTTGCTGTATGCACCATCTCAGAAACAGCGGCACAATCCCACGAATCCTTATTTGGGATTCCGCAAGACTGTGCCGCCAAAAGACTAAGTACAGGCCTTAATTGCTTTCCCCCATTATCATAGAGATATCTGTTTATCTTCTGCAACAGAGGATTATCACTCTCTAAACCTTTAAAAAAGTTGTTTTTGTAGTTTTTCCAGTTATCTCCTAAAATCTCAATGATATTCTGTAAGTTCACCGTAATGCCTGTTAAATTAACGTGTTAGAAGAGAAACCCTACAGAGAGTTCAAATCCCTTGTTCTTTCCCCCTTTTATATCTTTGGCAAGTTCAGACCATTTGAAATCACCGACCTTTCCAAGATCCCAGCTGTACCTCCCCGAAATCTGAATTTTCCAAACCTCCAATCCGGCGCCAAGACCTATGCCATATTCAAATCTGTTGATATTGTCCCAAGCCACATTATCATAGAATCCACCTTTAGCTATGGCATATCCTACAAATGGAGTAACCTGGAGATATGGCCTTAACATCACCAAATCCAATCCCCACTGAAATCCCACAGGAAACTGGAAGTAATGAAGTTTGGTCTCTTGCCCATAGTAAAAAGGACGAGGTAGCCCATCTACATCGGCATCTATCTCG
>CAVHKR010000006.1:0-5549 GCA_963636615.1 Acutalibacteraceae bacterium
ACATATTAAGCTTTGGAGAGATGGGGATTGGAAACACCTCCTCTTCATCTATTTGGATGAGTTACTTTACAGGCATCCCCTTAGACAGATGCGTTGGAGCCGGTTCAGGGTTGAACAATAAGGGGATAGAACACAAATACAATATCCTAAAAGCATCTATGGAGAACTATAAAGGGGATTGTTCCGTTACAGATATAATCTGCTATTTTGGCGGTCTGGAGATGGTAATGGCTGTTGGAGCAATGCTTAAAGCGGCTGAGTTGAAGATGATAATTCTTGTAGACGGATTCATTATGACTAACTGCATCCTTGCAGCCTCTAAGTTATACCCTGCGGTCCTGAATTATGCTCTGTTTGGACATTGCGGAGATGAGGGGGGACACCGACTTGTATTGGAGGCACTCAATGCACATCCGCTGCTCAATTTGGGATTCAGGCTTGGAGAGGGGACAGGTGCGGTATGCTCATTCCCTATCGTAGATTCGGCAGTAAGAATGATAAATGAGATGGAGAGTTTTCAAAGCGCCTCTATTACAAAATATTTTTAAAGAAACGCTATGAATATATTAGCTGCACTCATATTCTTTACACGTCTCCCTTTCTGGCGAATAAAGGAGGTTCCGGCAGAGCACTTTAGGCATGTAGTGCCATACTGGCCCCTTGTCGGTTGGCTTACAGGAGGATGCATGGCCTTAACATTATGGTTGTGTGGGCAGGTTTTGCCACTATCTTTGGCATGGATTATGGCTCTTGCTGTAAGATTGCTCATAACAGGATGCCTGCATGAGGATGGTTTTGCAGATTTTGCAGACGGTTTTGGTGGAGGGACAAGCAGGGAACGCATATTGGCCATAATGAAAGACTCCCATATTGGAACATACGGGGTTATTGGTCTGATTCTCTATTTTCTGCTTCTGCTCCAGGTGAGTATCATACCGCTGAATACGCTATGTATAATTGTGCTGTGCGGTGACTGCTGGTCTAAGCTTGTGGCGTCACAGCTCCCCAATCTCCTGCCATACGCACGCAAAGAGGAGGAGAGCAAGGCAAAGATGGTGTACAGCAAAATGAATACAGCGGAGTTTGCCATTGGGCTTGTTGCCGGCGCATTACCTATAGTACTGCTGCAAAGAGAGTTTCTGCCAATATTGCTATGTCCCATATTTACATTTGCAGTACTCTATCTTATAATGAAGAAGAGGATACAGGGCTATACAGGTGACTGTTGCGGAGCAATGTTCCTTATATGTGAATTATCATTTTATTTAGGTTGCCTTATAGTATGGAGATTGTATTGATTCGTCACACCTCTGTAGATCTGCCTCCCGGGGTCTGTTATGGCCAAACAGATGTGCCGTTAAAGCCTACATTTGAGCAGGAGGCTAAGGTTGTTATGGACAAACTTGCCAAATATAGTTCATTTGGAGCGGTGTACACAAGCCCTCTGTCTCGTTGCACGCAATTGGCTGCAAAATGCGGCTACCCAAATGCTATACAAGATAAAAGAATTCTGGAGCTGAATTTTGGGGAGTGGGAGATGCAACGTTATGAAGATATAACAGATCCGCGCCTTGATGAGTGGTATAACGATTATTTTAATGTTGCGGCAACAGGAGGAGAGTCTTTCTCAATGCAATACAGACGTGTATGCAGTTTTTTAGGAGAGGTAAGGCTGCTGCCGCATGACAGGATTGCCATCTTTACGCATGGAGGGGTACTGCTCTGTGCCCAAATATATGCCAAATGTTTAAAAGTAGAGGATGCTTTTGGCTCGCTGACACCATACGGAGGGGTTATAGAGTTATCCATATAATAACCTCAACCAGTATTACGGCAACAATCATCAGCAACTCCGCCCTTCTGTTTATGCTTATGGCTCTGTTCATATCTTCTGTTACCAACAACCTGTTGTTGCTGCCTATAAAAGGTTTGAACACCTCCTCCCCAAAGTAGTTGTGCGAGCCTCCAAAACGGCAGTTCAGTATTCCTGCCAATGCAGCCTCTGGGTATCCCGAATTGGGGCTTGCATGTTGGCGGCCATATCTTTTTACAAATGAGAACAGTTTCAGTTTACCTGAGGATAGTATCATTAAAAAGGCGGTCAGACGGGCAGGAATGTAATTGGCTACATCATCCATATATGCAGCAAAGCATCCGAACTCCTTGTAGCGTTCATTCTTGTAACCGATCATTGAATCTAAAGTATTAATCATCTTGTAGGCCATCATTCCGGGCACACCTAAGAGAAGATACCAGAAGAGCGGAGCTATTACCCCATCGCTAAGATTCTCTGCAAGTGTCTCTAAAGCAGCCGTCCTTATCTCCTGTGCATCAAGCCCGGAGGTATCTCTTCCTACTATTCTGGCTACCTGTCTCCTTCCCTCCTCCAAAGAGTTGTCTACAGCCTTAAAAACCCCTCTTACTTCACGTATCAAGGTTGTTCCGGCCAAACAGTAAAAAATAAAAAGGACAGAGAGTGTCACATACAGAATAATGGAAAGAGTTGCGGCTATCTTAAGAATAGAGAGCAGTATGCCAAAGATTGCAACAACCGACAAAAGGGAGAAAATCATTCCTTTTACAAACTTATTACTTCCTTTGTTAAGATGGCGTTCTCCAAAAGAGATAAGCTTGCCAAACCAGACAACGGGATGCGGAAGATGTTGCGGATCTCCAAATATGAGGTCTAATACCCATGCTACGGCCAAACAGAATGATTTTATCATAATGAACTATCCTTTACATATCCACTGTTCTATGGCTTTTACCAATATATTGTTTTCGCTTGGGGTTTGTGTTGCAACACGGAAACAACCCTCATTCAACCCCTCAAAGTTGGAGGCGTCTCTGATAAGTATTCCATGCTCCTTTGCCAAATACTCCTTTAGTGCAGATGCACGGCCTCTCTTTAAGGAGCATAGCATGAAATGAGTTTTTGTTGGCATAACATCTACCCCATCTGTATTTTTTAACATAAGATATAATCTTTGGGCTTCTGAGAGATATACAGGCATATCTATTTGAGCTTCATGTGGGTGTTCTGTAAGATATAACCCGGCCTCAACAGCCGGCCGATTTACAGACCACGGCATCCTGCGGCTGCGTACACGTTGCAGTAGGGGCGCGTTTGCTGTAATATAGCCCAATCTTATTCCGGGAACTGCATAACGTTTTGTCATAGAGTGTAGCAGTAATAGATTACTGTAGGATGCGGCCTCCTTTGCTGTAAAGGTCTCCCCCAATGTAAAGGACTCGTATGACTGGTCTATAACAAAATATATATTGGGGTTGCTCTCAATCAGCCGGCGCAGATAAGCTATCTCATACAGTTCTCCTGTAGGGTTATTGGGATTGCATAGCCATAGCATATCTATATCATTGGGCAACAGACAGTCTGAGTTTTTATCGGGAAGGGTGAAAATAGAATTTATCTTGCAACCGCTAATCCGGCAGGCATCTGCATATTCATTGAACGTGGGTTGCAGAATGGCAACATTGGCTCCTCTGAATGTTTGGGCTATAAGATATATAGCCTCTGTTGCCCCGTTTGTGACAGACACCTCCTCCTTTTTCAAAGATTGCTGCATGGCTATTTTAGCCTCCAATGTGTAAGGTTCAGGTTCCGGATAACAGCCTATCAGGTCTATAGATCTGCAAAGGTGCTCTTTTAGTCCCTCTATATTTATCTTGTTAAAGACATTGGAGCTAAAATTAGACTTAATGGAGCAGCCATATCTGTATGTATCATCTCCGTGTCCGTTAATCATAATCTCTTGTAAGTATATCGTAAACCAACGGGATATTCAGGTGTTTACGAACATGCTCCGCTAATTTATCATATTGCTGTTCCTTAAATTTGCGGTAGTCGAACTCCTCTACCTCTGTTGTCTTGTGCAGATGCGGCTCAAGCAGAAATTCTATGAACTGCCGGTTATCCAATATGCCATGTATGTATGTGCCCATACAGGTTGGACTTACCACATGCCCGTCTGTGCATCCATTCTCCAATTTATTAAGTGGTTGCGCTGTTGCCCCTGTAACCTGTACGGTAGTTCCCATGTGAATCTCATATCCCTCCATCATCTCGTTTCTGCCGTACAATGAAAATTTTGTCTGTCTTGTAACCTTCTCTGTTCCCATCTCGGTAACAGTAGGGAGCAGGCCAAGACCGGGCAGCATCTCAACATCCCCCTCTACATGATAAGGATCTAAAATCTGCCTGCCCATCATCTGGTATCCCCCGCAGATGCCCAAAACTGTGCTTCCGTCTCTATGTGCCTTTAAAATGGCCCGGGCCGCCCCGTTTCTCCACAGTTCGTGCATATCGTCTATGGTACTTTTACTCCCCGGAATAATGACAATGTCTGCCCTTATTATCTCATCTGGATTGTTGCTATAGAAAAGATGTACGCGTGGATCTCTCTCAAGTAGATTGAAGTCTGTAAAATTACTGATGTGTCTTAACAGGACAATGACAATATTGATTGTTCCATGCTCTGCCCTATAGGACTTTGATGCTAATGAGACTGAATCCTCCTCCTCTATATGAATATCCTTAAAGTATGGGAGTACACCCAGTACAGGGATACCGCAGAGCTTTTCCAACATCTTAACGCCGGACTCAAACAGTCTCATATCTCCTCTGAACTTATTGATTATAATGCCCTTTACCAATTTTCTCTCTTCAGGCTCCAATAGCATGAGCGAACCGTACACGCTTGCGAATACCCCTCCCCTGTCTATATCTCCCACCAATATCACATCTGCCTTTGCATGTTCTGCCATTGGCATGTTTACCAAATCTGTCTCCCGCAGGTTAATCTCGGCCAGGCTTCCTGCCCCCTCCATTACCACAGGGTTATATCTTTGAGAGAGGCGGTCAAATGCTGCATTCACCTCTGCTCTCAGCTCCTCTCTCCCCTCCTTACGGAAATAGTCGTAGGCATCCCTGTTCCCTATGGGTTTGCCATTGAGCACAACCTGCGATGTATGGTCGCTTTGCGGTTTGAGCAACAGAGGGTTCATATCTGTGTGACATGGTACGCCTGCAGCCTCTGCCTGTACAGCCTGTGCGCGTCCAATCTCAAAGCCTTCCGGTGTTGCATAGGAGTTCAATGCCATATTCTGTGCCTTGAACGGGGCGGGATTATATCCATCCTGCCTGAAGATACGGCAGAATGCAGTTGCTATGATGCTCTTGCCAACATCACTGCCTGTTCCGGCAAACATAACGGGGTGCAGTCTCTTCATCTCTGTCTCTTGGCTTTATATGCAAATGACATCCATCTCTCCTCCGGCAGTTTCTGCTGCCACATCTCATATCGGGACATAATGAAAAAAAGATCTGACAACCTGTTAATATAACAGAGTATCTGCCAAGGCAGGCTGTCTTGTCTGTTTAAGCTCCATAAACGACGTTCGGCACGTCTGCAAACTACACGTGCAAACTGCAACTGTGCAGATACGGGGGTTCCTCCCGGAAGTATGAAATAGCCGTTATCCTCCATCTGTGAGGTAAGATTGTCTATCATCTCCTCGCAAATAGAGAC
>CAVHKR010000006.1:5577-20681 GCA_963636615.1 Acutalibacteraceae bacterium
TAGAGACCATATCTACCGACAACCGGTTGGGATTCTTTTCCCGTATGGCAGAGGGGGTGGCCACATGACTCATTACAATCATAAGATTCTTCTGGATAGAGAAAAGCAAAGAGTGCCATTCATGCTCCGGAGGCAGGATAGAGCGTACCATCCCTATAACGGTATTCAGTTCATCTATGCAGCCGTTGGCCTCTATACGAATATCATCCTTTGCGACACGTTCTCCACCATGAATACCTGTTAATCCGGCATCTCCGCTACGTGTATATATCCGCTTCATAAAACTTCTGTCATTTACGGGCAAATTTAAGAAGCTGTTTTCAATTTTTTAACAATTGTTGCAATAAAACTTCTTCTTAACAAAAATTTTAAATGACTTCTAAAAATAATACTCTATTTTTGCGTTACACCAAAAGGTATAAGCACCGTCTTGAACAGCTATAGACGAGATTTAACTGTTTAATCTGATATATTTATGAATAATCCGCGGCTGATTGTTGCCGGCATAGGGCCGGGCAGTGCAGATGATATTACTCCTGCTGTTTTGCAGGCCATAAAGAGAAGCGATGTAATCATCGGCTACAAATATTATTTTCAGTTCATTAAACCGTATCTGAGCCATGATGCCATCTGTATAGATACCGGGATGAAACGGGAGAGAGAGAGGGCAGAACAGGCTTTTGAACAGGCTGAACAGGGAAAGTCTGTCTGTATAATAAGCTCAGGGGATGCCGGTATATACGGTATGGCTCCTCTCATCTACGAGATGAAAAAGGAGCGTAACAGCTCTGTTGAGATAGAGGTTCTGCCCGGCATAAGCGCATTTCAGAAGGCGGCATCTCTGTTGGGTGCACCAATAGGTCATGATTTCTGCATTATCTCTCTGTCTGATCTTATGACTCCATGGGAAAAGATAGAGAAACGGATTTTTGCAGCGGCTGAAGCAGATTTTGTAACGGCTGTATACAATCCAAAAAGCGAGGGACGTTATTGGCAGCTGTTCCGCCTTAAAGAGATATTTCTTAAAGGGCGTAGCGGAAACACCCCCGTGGGCTATGTGAGACAGGCAGGCAGGGATGAGGAGAGGGTAACAGTTACCACTCTGAGCAATTTTGATCCCAATGATGTTGATATGTTTACTGTTGTTCTTATAGGCAATTCTCAGTCTGCCATACAGGATAACAAATTTATAACGCCAAGGGGCTATTATAGAGAGGAGAGGGGGAATGAAACTAACGGTATTGGGCAGGAGATTATGATAAAGAGCTTTAGAACCATTGATAGGGAACTTAAACAGCAAAATATTCCTCTTGGAAAGAAATGGGCATTGCTGCATGCTATTCATACTACTGCGGATTTTGATATGGAGGATATTCTCTATACGGATGAAAATGCTGTGGAACAGCTATATGCCCTCTTTGAAAGCGGAAAGATGGAGACTGTTGTTACAGATGTTACTATGGCGGCATCGGGAATAAGAAAAGCTGCATTACAACGGTTTGGAGCATCTGTTAAATGTTATCTTTCCGATGAAAGAGTTGCGGAGATGGCCAAAAGGGGAAATATTACCAGGGCACAGGCCGGCATTCAATTGGCCGTGGCTGAACATCCTAATGCACTGTATGTTTTTGGGAATGCGCCAACAGCCTTAACGGAGCTGTGCAATCTTATAAAGAGGGGAAAAGCCAATCCTGCAGGTGTGATTGCCGCTCCTGTTGGGTTTGTGCATGTGTGCGAGAGCAAGCAGATGATAAAGCCTTTTGCCGGGATTCCAAAGATAATAGTTGAGGGGAGAAAAGGGGGAAGCAATTTGGCGGCCACCCTGGTAAATGCCATACTCAGCTTTAATGATGCAGAGCAATTAAAACCGGGAAGAGATGTGTAGAGAGCGTTTTTATGTTATTGGTATCTCTGATGAGCTGCCTGTCTTTTCCAAGGAGGTACGCGACATAATAGCCAACGGTAAAGTTTTTTCTGGAGGTAAAAGACACCATGAGATTGTCTATGATATGCTCCCCAAAGATCACCGTTGGATAGATATTACCGCCCCTTTGGATAATGTGTTTGCTGCATATACAGGGGTAGATGAGATTGTTGTATTTGCATCGGGAGATCCGCTGTTTTTTGGATTTGCCAATACTATCTTAAAGAGACTGCCGCAGGCCGATGTTAAAGTCTACCCGTTCTTTAACTCGTTGCAGATGCTGGCACACAGAATGGCGCTTCCGTATCATAACATGAAGCCGGTCTCATTAACAGGCCGCCCATGGGATGAGTTTTATGCTCTATTGATTGGCGGAGAGGAGCAGATAGGGGTACTTACCGACAGGAGCAAGACCCCTGCCGTAATTGCTCAACGGATGTTGGAGTACGGCTATGACAACTACAACATAAGTGTTGGAGAACTGTTGGGAAATAGCAGCCGCGAGCGTGTACGCACACTCTCTCTAAAAGAGGCTGCCAACACCGATTTTGATTTTCCAAACTGCATTATCCTGCAACGGACATACAGACGTAACCGCCCGTTCGGTATTCCGGAAAGCGATTTTCATCTATTGGACGGACGGGCAAAGATGATAACCAAAGCCTCTATACGGCTGCTTACGCTTAGTATGTTGAATATGCACAACAGAAACACTCTCTGGGATATAGGGTTCTGCACAGGCTCTGTTTCTATAGAGGCTAAATTGCAGTTCCCTCATCTTAAGATTGTTGCCTTTGAGCAGAGAGAGGAGTGTAAAGAGATTATTTCCGCCAACTCCAGAAAATTTGGCACTCCGGGCATTATTGTAAGCATAGGAGATTTCTTGGATACAGATATAACCGCTTTTCCTCCTCCCGATGCGGTTTTTATTGGGGGACATGGCGGTAAACTAAAAGAGATACTCCACAAGGTAGACAGGGTGTTGTTGTCTGGAGGGATAATAGTATTCAATTCTGTAAGTGAGAGCAGCAAGGAGCTGTTTGCAGAGGGCGTTAAGGAGATAAGCCGCAAGATTGTATCTACGCAGCGTATTGCTGTTGATTCGTTTAATCCTATTGAAATAATGAAAGCAGAATGAGGGCAATAATATTGGTTACAGGCCAGAGTATTCAAATGGCCAAAGCTATAGAGAGAGAATTGGGCAATACGGTCATCTATACTAAAAATGATTGTGACGGCTGTGTTGCAATAAGCTCTTACAGCAAGTTCTTATTGGAACATTTTAATGAGTTTGAGAGTATTATCTTTATAGGGGCAATGGGGATATGCGTAAGGAGCATTGCGGCCTGTATAAAGAACAAGTATAAAGATCCGGCTGTATTGTGTATAGACAGTGTTGGAAGATATGTCATACCTGTCTTATCCGGACATATAGGCGGAGCAAATGAGTTAAGCCGCAGGGTGGCTGCAATAATAGGAGGAGAGGCGGTAGTGACAACTCTTAGCGACAACGAAGAGCTTTGGGCTCTGGACACCCTATCTAAACAATTCGGGTGGCAGGTCTCGGCAACTCCGGCAATGATGAACAGGGCTATCTTCCTCTTTGTACAGAGGCGTAAAACCGCCCTGCTGATAGAGACTAAAGATAGGGGAACCGAATATCTTGAAAGGAGTCTGCCCGGGCATGTAAAGGTATATTATAAATTTGCAGATATTCCTCTGTCAGATATTGAACTGATTATTGCTGTAACTCCGTATCTGTATGATAATATTGGTGTTCCTGTGCTTCTCTTTGCCCCTGCGGTTCTGCATCTTGGTGTAGGCTGCAAAAAGCAGTGCAATCCCAGTGGTGTTGCCGGACATATTGAGGAGGAGCTCAAGAGGCAGAGACTGAATCCTCTCTCATTGGCAACTGTAAGCAGCATTGAACTGAAAAAGGATGAACCGCTGTTACAGGCACTGACGGAGAGATGGTGTACAGCAAAAAGAATTATCTATAAGGAGGAGGAACTGAAGGATATTGAGGTTCCAAACCCGTCTGAAAAGGCTTTTGAGGTGACAGGGCTTTACGGTGTGGCTGAAGCGTCAGCGTTGAGAAGCAGTAATTACGGGCCTTTGGTGGTAGAGAAGCAGAAAGGGTGTATTACAGAGGGGAACCATTTTACCTTTGCGGTATGTTTGGACAGGGATGCAGCAAGGGGCGGCCATATAGAGATAGTGGGAGCAGGACCGGGAGATCCGGAGCTTATATCTGTGCGTGGCAAACATTTTTTACAGAGAGCAGATCTTATTCTGTATGCCGGAAGCCTTGTCCCTGTGGAGCTTACATATTATGCAAAAGCAGGTGCAACAGTGAGAAGCTCTGCTGCACTTGATTTGGAGGAGCAGTTTGCCCTTATGAAGGAGTTTTATGACAAAGGGCTGCTTGTTGTACGTTTGCATACCGGGGACCCATGCATATATGGGGCAATACAGGAGCAGATGGCGTTCTTTGACAGATATAACATGAGTTATCATATAACACCCGGAATATCATCGTTCCAGGCGGCAGCCGCTGCCCTGCGTTCGCAGTTTACCATTCCAGAAAAGGTTCAGACAATAATCCTTACCAGAGGTGAGGGACGAACGCCAATGCCAGAAAAGGAGCAGCTGCATAAGTTGGCCAAATCTCAGAGTACCATGTGTATATATCTGAGTGCAGGGGTTGTGGAGCAGGTTGAGAAGGAGCTGTTACAGGCATATCCGCCCGATACGCCTGTTGCTGCCTGCTATAAACTTACATGGAAAGAGGAGCGTATATACAGGGGGGTACTGAAGGATCTTGCAAAGATTGTTAAAGAGAACAAGCTCTCCCTTACAACATTGTTGGTTGTGGGAGATGCCATAGACAACAGGAGAGGTCTTTCGCGTCTGTATGCACACGATTTTAAACATCTCTTTAGGCAATGATACTGATTTTTGGCGGAACAACAGAGGGACGTATGGCTGTAAAAGTTGCCGATGAAGCCGGTTCGCCATATTACTACTCCACCAAAGGGGAGCTGCAGGAGATTGTATGCCGCAACGGAACACATATCACAGGGGGTATGGATGCCGAATCTATGATAGAGTTCTGCCGCAACTACAGGATTGGCCTTGTTGTGGATGCCGCCCACCCTTTTGCTGTTGGTCTGCACTCTGCCGTTGCCCGGGCTTCTGCGGAGCTAAAGATGCCGGTTGTGAGGGTAGAACGCAGATATTCTGAACATTCTAAAGATATTATCTGGTGCAATGATTACACAGATGCCATAAACAGACTTAATGCAGATGGCATTGAGAGATTGTTGTCTCTAACAGGTGTGCAGACAATCTGCAAATTGAGCGACTTCTGGCAGAATCATACCTGCTGGTTCCGCATACTGCAACGGGAGGAGTCTTTGGATATTGCAAAGGAGCATGGATTTGATGAAGGTTACCTTGTGTACTATGGGCAGGAAACCGATGATGAGCTGCTTACGCGGTTAAAACCGCAGGCGCTGCTTACCAAGGAGAGTGGAGAATCGGGAGGATTCATGCAGAAAGTGGAGGCTGCCAAGAGGCATGGAGTTCCGGTGTATGTTGTGAAACGGCCTCAACTGCCAAAAGAGTTTATTGTTGTAACCGGAGAGAACGGTCTGCGTAAACAGATAGAGAGGTATGTTCCACAATTCTTTCATCTGCATACAGGATATACAACAGGGGCATGTGCTACCGCTGCAAGCAAAGCTGCACTGTTGGCCCTTCTTGGGAGAGGGAATATAAAGAGTGTAGCAATTGATTTTCCCAATGGTGAGGTGATGGAACTTCCTGTATCTGATATTATATTAAAGGATGGCAGTGCAACTGCAACGGTAATAAAGGATGCAGGGGATGACCCGGATATAACCAACGGCCTGGCCATTCTCTCTACTGTAAAACCGAATAATAGTCCCGGCATTCATTTCCTGCAGGGAGAGGGGGTTGGCAGAATAACCCTGCCGGGGTTGGGGATAGAGATAGGGGAGCCTGCCATTAACAAGACACCGCGCCAAATGATTCAGAGTGAACTGTCTGCTCTGTATAACGGAGGGCTGGATGTTACCATCTCTGTTCCTATGGGGCGAGAAATTGCCAAACGTACGTTTAATCCAAGACTTGGGATTGTGGATGGTATCTCTATAATAGGGACATCGGGAATAGTAAGGCCATTCTCTGCAAAAGCCTTTGTAGATGCCATAAGACGAGAAGCAGAGGTATGCAAGGCTATTGGTTCTGTCCGTATTGTAATAAACTCCGGAGCCAAAAGCGAACAGTTCTTAAAAAAGATTTATCCTAACCTTATACCGCAGGCATTTATCCATTACGGTAATTTTATTGGAGAAACTCTTAAAATTGCAGATGAATTGGGGTTTAAAGAGGTGACAATGGGTATAATGATTGGTAAAGCTGTTAAACTTGCAGAGGGGTTCTTAGACACTCACAGTAAGGAGGTGGTAATGAACAAGAGTTTTATAAAGGGGTTGGCAGAGAGTGCCGGCTGTTCAGATTCTGCATTGGAGAGTATAGAAAAGATTACTTTGGCTCGGGAGCTATGGAACTCTTTACCTCAAACTGATGCCGCCAAATTTCTCCATATTCTTGCCTCCCGATGCTACCATGTTGCCAAAGAGTGCCTTCCACATGGAAACCTTACCCTGCTGCTTGTTGATGAGGAGGGGAAAACCGTCTTAGCCGATCCCAAGAATCTGTAACAGCTCCTGTATTGTGCCTACCTCTATTTTTTCGCCATTTTTTCTGTGTAAAATGTATCCCGATGTTTTCTCATCTGCAACAATGCTGTCTAAAGAGACAACCTCTTCTGACGCGTAAATACCGTTGCGCCTCAGAGCCTTCTGTACCATTGCATATTTGCTCCCCTCCCCCTTTAAACTAATCTTGTCACTGTATGAATTATCTATTCTAAACAGCCCTGTAGCGGAATCAAATGCAACCCCCTTGCGCTTAAAGAATCCGTTTAGACTACCGTTGAGGGAGAGATCTTCAGGTGCTCCGGTAACCACACCGTTCTGCCCGTCCATGAGCCATATATTGTCTGCTATCTGCAGAGCAAGTTCCAAATCGTGCGTAGATAGGAATATTGTCTTCTGCATCTGTTTGGAGAGGTTATGAAGAAGGTGCAGAATCTCTATTTTACTTGGATAATCTAAAAAAGCGGTAGGTTCATCGAGGAAGATTATTGGGGTTTCCTGCGCCAACGCTTTGGCAATCATTACCTTCTGCCTCTCCCCATCACTCAAGTTCTGAATCATTCTGTCCCTTAGCTGCTCAATACCCACCAATGCAATTGATTCATCTACAATCCTGTTGTCATCCTTGCCAAGAGTACCCCAAAAACCGGTGTACGGACTTCTGCCCATTCCAACAAGCTCCTGTACGGTCATATTTCTAAGCTCAAACCTCTCCGTAAGCACCACTCCTATTGTCTTTGCCAACTGTTTGTCTGTGTAATCTTCAAGCGGTTTTCCCATAACCTCTATAACCCCGTCTAATGGAGGATTAAAGGCAGACAATGTCTTTAGCAGGGTAGATTTGCCGGCACCGTTGGCACCAAGCAGGCAGGTAAGCTCTCCGCTGTATATCTTGGCATTAATATCCTTGGCTACAATGGTAGTCCTTTTCTTCCCGATATAACCGATTGAAAGATCTTTTATATAAATAGTTGCATTTTTCATCATTCACTAACTTCGCTATGACGTTTTTTAAACAGGACATATATTACAACAGGAGCACCTACAATAGCTGTAACGGAATTTACAGGCAATGCCCCCTCAAAACCGGGCATACGGGCTATGAGGTTACATAACAGGGCCAAAGCCGCACCTGCCAACAGTGAAGCAGGCATAAGTACTCTGTGGTCTGAACTGCGGAAGATTCCCCGGCAAAGATGAGGGACCGCCAACCCTAAAAAAGTGATAGGCCCGCAATAAGCTGTAACTATAGCAACCAAAACTCCGGAACAGGTTATAACCATGAGTCTTGCACGTTTAATATTCAATCCGAGGTTACGGGCATAAGCATCTCCCAAAAGCAGCAGGTTAAGCGTTTTAACAAGGAGGAAAGAGAGCGGCAGCAGTACCGCCATGATAGAGATAAAAACAATAACCTGATTTCCCGATACCCTTGCAAAACTGCCAAGCCCCCAAATGACATAGGCACGAATATCCTCCTCCACACTAAAAAACTTAAGCACCCCTATCACAGCATTTGCCACATAGCCAATCATTACACCTATTATGAGCAGCGTTACATTTCCGCGTACCTTCTGTGAAACAAAAACAATGAGAGCCATTACAGAGAGAGCTCCTGCTATGGCGGCAATGGTTAACGCAAGCTCTCCAAAAAAGCCCAATGAACTTAAAGCCACGCCCCCTATACTTCCCGACAACAGAACCACAAAGGCCACACCCAAGCTGGCACCGGAACTGATTCCCAATACAGAGGGCCCTGCCAAAGGATTTCTGAAAACAGTTTGCATCTGCAGACCGCTTACTGCCAATCCGGCTCCTGCCCCCAACGCTGTAAGAGACTGTGGAACACGTGATTTCAATATTATATTCTGCCAGATTTCAGATTCCTCACCGCCACCTGTGATTATATTCCATACAGCTTTTGCAGGAATCTCAACAGATCCCAATAAAAGGTTTAAAAAGAAGAGTATGAATATAGCTGCAACAAGCAGCAACATAGGCAGTGTAACAGATCTTCTCATTTCAGCAGGCTATAGAATACAGGTGTATAATTATCGGGAAGCAGTTGCGGATGAAAAATCTTTATCAAATCTGCTAAAACCACCTCCGGATGCGTTGGCATGCTCTCATAAAAAGGAACATCGCGCATATTGCAGTAAATCACCCCTTTATTCTTAAAAGCATCAAAATCTACATATCTGGCATCCTCATCCTTCAACGCCTCATACGAAAAGCTGCCCTTATAGCTATTTACTATCCTCCAATATTTGGCCTTGGAAGCCTGGCTGTACACTGTCTCAAAATCCAATGTCACACCTCCGGAATGTTTGTCATCCTTTAAGAAATAATCGGCTCCGGCATCCTTAAAGAGCTGTGCAAGGAAGCTCTTTCCGCCAACAGCATACCAGTTGCCCCCTCTAAGTTCTCCGCTGAACACAACAGGACGTTCCGCAACTGTTTCTGCCAACTCCCTAAGCTCGTTATATCTGCTCTCTATCTCTGCAAAGAGACGATTGGCCTTCTCCGTTTCGCCAATTATAAGTCCCACAAACTTAATCCATTCAGCCTGTCCCAACGGTGTCATCTCCTTGTAACCCAAATGAGGAATAAGCGGTATGCCCACATCCTTCAGTGCATCATATCCGCCACGTTTAAATGGAGAGATTAGAATAACATTAGGATTAACCCCCATGATTACCTCATTGTCAAAGTTTCCCTCAATGCCAATCTTATGTATGAGTCCCTCTTTTAATCTTCTGTTCACCTCCTCATTAAACAGATGCCTTGTACTTGTTACACCAACAACCCGTTCCAACTCATCTAATTTTATAAAGCTCGACAGCTGCAGCGATGTCATGCAGATTACACTCTTTACTGGCACCTCCAATTTTATGTAGCCATCCGGAATCTTGTTTACTGTAGTTCCTCTCTGTACCAAGATATATCTGAATATCTGCCCCTCCTCTCGTTGAGGATCCTGTATTTCGAGCAGACAGCCCTCATCTGTGTACGCCACCTTAAATCCCCGGGCATACATAGGGGTAATCCTTTCGTCAGAAAGATCTGTCTCAACAGATTGCGTTACAGGGTCTTTACAGGTGGTTGCCTTGCTGCCGTTCCTGCATGACGACAGAACAAACACAATGGCAACAACAGCCAACAGGATAAATCTATCTGTTCTCATTATATTATTCCCATAATTTAAGAATATCTGTTTCTCCCCAATAAAGATGGGTATATCCGGCAATTACATTCTTGTATCTGAACAAGGCAGTGTTTACCCTCTCCCCCTTTATGTTGTATTGCCTTGCAACAGAGGTAGGTAGCAAAGAGGTATCGGCAATATCTGAGTAATGGAACTCATGCCCTCTCCAACTTCTCCCCTGCAAATCCTCTATTCTCCTATACCCCAAATGAAGCCTTGCATGCTCCATACTGCATTCAAACGGGAGTATGCCGCAAAAAGAGTATCTCTTCTTACCCTCTTTATCTGTAATACCCTTAGATAAAAAGATCATTCCCCCACACTCTGCCAATATCTTTCCGCCAGTCTCTGCATACTTTCTAAGTTCTCCCATAAGGCCATGCTGCCTCTGCAGGCATTCTGCAAAGAGTTCCGGATAGCCACCGGGCAAATATACTAAATCTGCCTGAGGCAACATCTCTCCCATTAAGGGGCTGAAATATGTAATCCTCCCTATCCTCTCTAAAGCAGCTATATTATCTCTATATATAAAATTAAATGCCTCATCCTTTGCTGCAGCTATCTTTAATCCCCTCTCAAAATGCAGACTCGTCTGTGGCCTTTCATCTGTAAAACTGCATTTACAGGCTCTTAAAATCATCTCTGTATCAACATATCTTGAAACAAGCGCGGCAGATTTCTCAATCTGCTCATCCATCTGCTCTCTAACGCTTAGGGTGAGCCCCAAATGCCGCGACGGTATCTCAAGTCCCTCCGATTTTGGAATATACCCAAAACATCTTGTACCGGCATCCGTGCAGGCATCCCTGAGAAATGAAAAGTGGTTATTGGAGGCCACCCTGTTAAAAACCACCCCTGCAAGTTTAAGATTGGGGCAGAAATGTTTTACTCCATATATCTGGGCAGCAACGGTATATGCCGTGGAACTTGCATTGATAACCAAGACAACCGGAATATTAAGCAACATGGCCATCTCCGCACTGCTGCCAGTCATCCTGTCATATCCGTCAAACAGCCCCATAACCCCCTCTATAATACAAACGTCTGCACCTGTGCCGTACAGCCTGTAAATTCTTGATACATACTCTTTTGAAGCTAACCATGTATCTAAATTTACAGATTCGCGTCCTGTTGCAATGGTATGGAACTTGGTATCTATATAATCAGGCCCACATTTAAACGGTTGCACCTGCAACCCTTGCTTTTGCAAAGATCGCAGGAGCCCCATTGTAAAAGTTGTCTTTCCGCTTCCCGAATTAAGCGCACCAATCAATAACTGAGGTTTCATCGCTTGTTCAAAAAAGCAAAGATAAGAAAACTACTCGGCATCAACTACTCTGATTATATCAAAGCAGAAGCCGCCCTGCAGTTCAACACCTTTTTCAACCTTTCCGGTTGCTATGTCGTAGATATATACTCCAGCTGTAAGATTATCCTTGTCTGCCACTCCAATATATGCCTTACCATCTACAACAGCTGTACGCTGAGAGAAACGGCCGCTGCAGTATGGAAGATCTGTTCCGTTATACTGTACTCTCTCTCTGCTGCCGTTACTCAGATTTATAATAGAGTAGAAGTGGCTTGGGCTGTCTATCTTGGTACCTAATGAGTTCACGCGTGAATATGCCAAAGCTTTTCCATTACCCAAATACTGTACGGTGAGCAGTTTTCCCTCTGGATTAGGGAATCCGTTGTATGAAGTGTCAAACTCTGTTGCACCTGCCTTTATCTTTAATAATGAGCCGCACTCCTGTCCATTCACCTCTATAAGGCATGCAAAGTAAAGGTTACCGCTCTCGTCATACATTACAGTATTCTGCATCAACTCACCGTATGCACTGGCAGCAGATTCGGTTGCAAGACTCTTTGGTGCAACTTTATTGGATTTAACAGCCATTGTAGCAGGGTCTATGACAGCTACAAACAGATTTGATGTGGCAGCATCTGTCATACCGGCATCGGCCTTACCATTGTAAAAATATACAAGGTCATTTGATTTCTCTCTGTATGTAAGAATTCCTGAGGTAGACAAAGAGGAAAATCCATCGGGAACTGAAATGCCCAATGTACCCTCACTTATAACAGACATGTCGCTCTCTCTTAGTTTGGACCAGTAAACTGTCTTATGCGTAGCATCTGTTCCTATAATGACAAGCGTTGCGCCATTGTCTATCCATGCATGGGTATATTTACGGGCAAAATAGGTATTGGATGAGAACGGCTTTTCGCTCACAAGCTCTGCTGTCTCGTTGCCGGCAGCATCTACCTTAATCTCAAATTTTACAAATCTGTCTGCCGATTCCGGAATCTGATACTGGTATTTCCCCTTTGTAATGCTCTCCATGGTATATTTGTTGGTAATCTCAAGACCTTTGCCGTTAAATTCTACCATAGGCTGGTCTGCAGTAAGGGCATTTACCTTTCTTACAAATGTACCGTTCTTGTTCATACTCATGCCGCCATGCTTTACAGGGCAGACATACAGTTCATACTGATATTTTTTAACATCGGGAGTAGGGATATCCTCATCCTTGTTGTTATCCTTAGAACAGGATGTTGACAAGTTGAGCGATACCAGGGCTGCAAGAGCCATTAAGATTAATCTGAATTTTTTCATCTCAATTTTCAATTTAAAATATACTTAGTTTATGAATATTCTGAATTTTGCAAAAAAAGCGCGTCCCGGTTTCTGTAACATATAGTTGTCGTAGGTTAACTCGTCAAAGAGATTGTTACATTCAACAGAGAGGTTGTAACGTCCCCCGTTCCATGAATAGAGTAACGATACGTTTGATATGTTCTGGTTTGGGATACGTGGTTTAGTCTTGGCAGAACCGTACGCTTCCCATGTGAGGTAGAACCAGTGAACCCATTGATAATCGTATGTGAGTTTCAACCTGCTTCCGCTCAGTACCACATTATGGAATGTATATGATGCCTCTCCGTTGACAAATGTCCATGGCTTGTTTGGTGTCCGATTGTTATATGTTGCAGAGAGACCTCCGCTCTTAAGGTATTTTTGTCTGTCTCTTGAATCCTGATAACTTGCATTAACCATAAGATGCAGCTTGTCTGCCAGGTCGTAATTTACCTCCCCTTCAACCCCTTTGATATGGACAGCTGCAACATTTTCATACTGCATCATACCCTCCTGATCCAATACTGTTGCCTGTATATAGTTGTCAACATGACGGATAAATCCGTTTGCCTCATAGTTTATACTACTATTGGCCGTAAGTGTTACTGTTCCAAACACCCCTAAGTTAAAATTCTCGCTCGACTCAGGCTTCAGTGCTACATTGGGGTATATGGTTGCTCCGTTGCCCAACAGCTCTCTTGATATGGGCAGGCGCACACTATGCTCGTAGGAAGCTTTTAATGCCAAATCCTGCATAAATACATATCGGGAACCGATACCATATCCGAGGTGATTCTCTGTATCAGATGCCTTAACCTTACTTGAACCTGTAATTGACGGCAACTCTGTCTGTCCTACCCTAAGGTGGTTTATATAGTCCTTTACAAAGAAGACATTACTCATCCTGTTGTTAAAAAGGGCCTGATTATAGGAGAAGCCCAATATATGTTTTACCAAAGCATCGTTGGTTGGAACATAGTCGCCATCTACGGCATCGTACTGTCTGTTACCTATACGATGCAACATATAATTAAGATTCAGGGAGTGAAAACCGTTCAACTCATATTCTATATTGGAACGGACTATAGTCATTGGGCGTTTGTAATGGCGCCACGAACGGCCTCTGCGCCTGATTTCGCTATATGATCCGTTAATATATGAACCATCCCAGTAATATTTGCGGTATGTGGTATCTATTGTCTGCGAATGATCCCATGTCTGTGAGAGTGATACGCTGAAATTTAAATTATCGAGCAAGAGATCCGATTTATTATATCTGGCAGAGATATTGGCAGATTTGGTTTTTCTCTCTGCCATGCCGTACACCCACGATTGTGTTGCTCCTGTCTGCAACTCCTTGTCTGTCTTAGAGAAGGAGCCGGAAACAAAGAGTGCGTCTGCCCATTTTTTATTTACAACGCCCACCTCAAGCTGTCCAAAGAGAGAGAGGTAATCATCATGAAATCTTCTGCAATCCTTGGTGATAAAATCTTTCTTGTCCTCACTCCTTACCTGTACATTCTTCATCTTGTAATCATTCTTGGAGTAGTTTACACCGGCTACAGGCTTGACTATTATTCCTGACTTTGGTGCAACATATTGGGCATGGAAATTAAACTGGTGCGTATGAAAGGAGCCTATGCTGTAGGACGCATCCAAAAAGTTTTTTTTATCCTGATTGGTAACAATATTTATGGCTCCTCCCAAAGCATCTACCCCAAGATATGCAGGTATGACACCCTTATAAATCTCTACCCGGTTAATGATATTTGTAGGCAGGTTGGCCAATGTTACTCCGGTTCCTTTTGTATCTAACGGCATACCGTCTAAAAAATAACGGATAGAGTTGCCCGACATTCCGTTTATTGAGAGGTCAAAATCAGATCCTACACCCCCCTCCTCGCGTACCCTTACTCCTGTAGTCTTGTTAACAATGGCATTAAGACTCTGAGTTGTGTTTACCAACGGTTTTACATTCAGGGCATTTACTGCATACGCCCCCTCTTTCAGCTGTTGGGACCTGCTTTTTCCGTACACCACAACGTTCGACAAGCCAACTGCATTGTCTCTCAAGACAATATCCAATTTGGAATTGGTCTGTACATCTACCTCCTTTTCCAATGTTTCATAGCCTACCATTGAAACAACTATCAATTGCCTGCCTTTAGCAACAGATAATGTATAACGTCCGTTCAAGTCTGTATAGACCCCTTTGCCGGTACTCTTAACTATAATGGCTGCATCTATCACAGGTTCTCCCCTACTGTCTTTTACAGTACCATATACCGTAAACTTTGTCTGGGCAAAAAGAGATATTGCCACAAACAGAGACATCAATAGAGATAATAGTATTTTCCGCATTACCAATTCCTTATTCAATAATCGGGAATAAAGCAATGCCGCCATCTGAAACATGGGACTCTTTGATGCATCTGCTGTTCTGCATGAGATGATTCAGGGAATCTGTACTCTGCAAGCCTTATTACCCGAAAGCTTAACATATAAACAAATTTGGCAGGTCTTCTGGCTCGTCCCCTCTTTGATGCCTTCCTATTCATACGAACGGTGGCTGTGATTACCAAAGAATTGTAT